>CAIQSY010000142.1 GCA_903874585.1 uncultured Chlorobiaceae bacterium
ACCTTCTCCTCACCAAAATCATTTTTAACCTTGATCTCTTTGCTGCTTCGACGCTGTGAACCAAAGCTGACATAGCCATCAATTTCAGTCACAATTGCTGGATCAGTAGGAATACGAGCTTCAAATAACTCGGTAACTTTTGGCAGACCAGCCGTAATATCACCACCAACACGATCAAGATTGCGTGGCACTTTTGCCATAATATCGCCAGGGCTTACCTTCTGACCATCCTCAACATACAAGTTCGATTTAATCGGTACTGGATAAGTCTTTCTTACTTCGCCACTTACATCAAGAATCATCAATCGTGGCTCTCTCGTTTCGGTTGCTCTCAACTTGGTACGCCAGTTAATAATAGTGTGCTGAGAAAAACCGGTCTGAGGGTCAACCTCTTCTTTGTAAGTGACTCCTTTTTCGATATCAGCAAATTTAATAATACCAGGTAACTCAGCGATAATCTGCGCACTGTTAGGCTCACTGCTAAAGATAACGTGATCTTTTTTCACTAAAGCAGCATTCTTACAATGTAAATGAGCACCGTGAGGAACTACGTAACGCTTTAGCACTTTTCCAGATTCCGGATCAACAAGATTTATTTTGCCATTTTTCTGGATCACAATGACTCGGAATTCCTCAACACCATCTTCATTAATAGCAGTATGATCCACGGTCTTGATATCCTCAAACTGCACTTGCCCATCACTTAATGCTTTCGTCTCAGTTTCAGAAATACCGCCCTGCGCTGTACCGCCCTGGTGGAAGGTACGCAGCGTCAACTGAGTGCCAGGTTCGCCGATTGACTGTGCAGCAATAACACCAACTGCTTCACCAATTTCAACAAGACCGTGAACAGATAGGTTGGTACCATAACATTTTGAACAGATACCAATTTTTGACTCACAGGTTAACACTGAACGAATTTCAGCCTCTTCAACACCTGGCGTCTCCTGAATAAGCTCAGCAAGCTCTTCAGTAATAATCTCTCCAGCAGTCACAATCACCGTATCACTAAGAGTATCAACAATATCACGAGCCGATACACGTCCCTTGATTTTTTCACGGAATTTGATCTGACCGCTTGTCTCCTCCTCAACATTGCGATGCACAGTAAGTCCGCGCGTTGTACCACAGTCGTCAATAGTAACAATAACATCCTGTGCCACATCATGCAGCCTTCTGGTCAGATAGCCTGCATCAGCAGTTTTCAGCGAGGTATCAGAAAGACCTTTACGAGCACCGTGTGTTGAAATGAAGTACTCAAGAACCGTCAATCCCTCTTTAAGGTTCGAGATAATCGGATTTTCGATAATTTCACCCGGCTGACCCGACATTGATTTCTGTGGACGAGCAATAAGACCACGCATACCTGTTAACTGACGCACCTGCTCTCTGGAACCACGAGCTCCAGAATCAAGCATCATATAAAGTGGATTAAACCCTTCACGATCGCGTTTCAGTTTTTGATAAGACTCTTCCGCAACAATATTCGAGGTTTTCTGCCATACATCAACAATCTGGTTATAACGCTCATTATCCGTCAGCGTGCCACGGTTGTACTCCTTGACAACTTTTGTACTATCACGCTGAGCGCTTTTGATATGTTTTGCCTTAGTTTCAGGCACAATGGCATCCGATAAACCAACGGACAAACCGCCTTTCATGGCGTAATGGAAACCGACCTCTTTAATATTATCAAGGAATTTTGCTGTTTCGACATTACCAACCATGCTACTGAGACGCCCAATAAGCTCCTTAGCAACCTTTTTATCGATCACCCTGTTGATAAAACCAATCTCATCGGGTACATGCTGGTTAAAAATCACACGCCCAACCGTCGTCAACAACATGCTCTTCTTTTGCAATTGCGATTTAAGCCAGTTCGTCTTCTCTGCGGTGAGAGTAACCATCGTTTCGAGCACACGCAATGGATCAAATTTCTGATCGATAACACCATTATACTGCACAAAAATTTGAGCATGCAATGCAACACGACCTTCATTATAAGCGATCATCACATCCTCTGGACTGTAAAATATCTGTGCTTCACCAAGTACACCCGAGCGCGATTTGGTAAGATAATACATGCCTAAAACCATGTCCTGAGAAGGTACCGTTACCGGTTTACCAGACTGCGGCAAAATAAGGTTATGAGAAGAGAGCATCAGCAAAGATGCCTCAAGCTGCGCCTCCTGCGACAGCGGTACATGCACTGCCATCTGGTCACCATCAAAGTCAGCATTAAATGCCGTACACACCAGCGGGTGAATTCGAATAGCTTTGCCCTCTACAAGCAGTGGCTGAAATGCCTGAATACCAAGACGATGGAGCGTTGGAGCTCTGTTCAGTAATACCGGACGACCATCAATAACCTTTTCAAGCACATCCCAGACAATCGGATCTTTCTTGTCGATCAGCTTTTTTGCGGATTTTACCGATTTGGCAATACCACGATCCACTAAGCGGCGAATAACAAAAGGCTGGAACAGCTCAATTGCCATACTTTTCGGCAGACCGCACTCATGCTGCTTTAACTCAGGAC
>CAIQSY010000143.1 GCA_903874585.1 uncultured Chlorobiaceae bacterium
CCGCCTTGCATCTATTGAGGAGCAATGGCGTGAGTTATACGATCTTTTTTTCCAGTTCAAAAAACAAGGATTTTTATTGAAAACTTACGGCAACCACGATAGTGATTTGGCTGATGAGAAGGAGTATAAGCTTGCGGCATCAATGGTTAACTCGTTGAAATTCCATTATGGCAATGAGACGCTTTTGCTTTTTCATGGTCATCAGGCATCGGAGCTTTTGTGGGAGACCTATCCGATTGTGAGCCGTTCGATTATCTTTTTTATCCGCTATATCGCCAAACCTTTTGGCATCAGAAATGCCTCCACTTCGTACAATAGCCCCCGTCGATTTGCTCTTGAAAAGTCGATTTATGACTTCTCTAATCAAGCAAAAATTGTCTCGATTATTGGGCATACGCATCGCCCTTTGTTTGAATCGCTCTCCAAAGTTGATTTTCTAAATTATAGAATTGAGGAGCTTTGCCGCGCGTATCCCTCTGCGGATGATGAGCAGCGAGCCGTGATTGAGCGCAAAATTGCATTGATGAAAATTGAGCTTGAAGCGTGCTATAAACGTGGGAAAAAAATCGGGTTACGGAGCGGGCGCTACAATAATATCACTATTCCAAGCATTTTTAATTCCGGCTGCACCATTGGTAAGCGAGGTATTACGGCGCTTGAAATTGAGGGCAAAAAGATTCGGCTGGTCTATTGGTATAACGGTAAGCAGAGCCGCAAATTCACCAGCGATCGCAACAATCAGCCGACAGAGCTTGGTTCTACCGGTTTTTCGCGAATTGTGTTGAATGAGGATTCCCTCGATTACGTGTTTGCCCGCATTCGTCTGCTTGCGTGATTATGAGCATTGGGATTCTGAACGAAGTGAAGAATCCATTGGTAAACTCTTTTCAACCATGATTCACAAGCTAAACTATCATTCGTTTATCAAGTTCTCACCGCTTTCCATCCTTTCTTTGTATCTTTACCTAACGCAGTGTAAACAGGTAAAGCTTCATTATGAGTATCCTACTCGACAGCACGATCACTATGAACATCATGACCATTCTCATTCTGAGTGCCGCATTTCTGGCATCAGCACTTAAAATTCTTCGCGAATATGAACGAGGTGTCATTTTCCGTCTTGGGCGGATGATTGGCGCCAAAGGTCCCGGGCTTATTATTCTCATTCCCGGTATTGATAAAATGGTGAAGGTCGATCTTCGCACCGTCACCCTCGATGTTCCGCCGCAGGATATCATCACTCGCGACAACGTCTCCGTGAAGGTGAGCGCCGTCGTCTATTTTCGCGTTGTTGATCCCGTTAAAGCCATTATTGATATTGCGGATTTCCATTTTGCCACATCGCAGTTAGCGCAAACCACCTTGCGGAGCGTCTGTGGTCAAGGCGAACTCGACAATCTGCTTGCCGAGCGTGACGAAATTAACGAGCGCATTCAATCAATTCTCGACAAAGAGACTGAGCCGTGGGGCGTGAAGGTGGCAAAAGTTGAGGTGAAAGAGATTGACTTGCCGGAGGAGATGCGCCGTGCCATGGCGAAACAGGCAGAGGCGGAGCGTGAGCGCCGTTCCACCATCATCAATGCCGAAGGGGAGTATCAAGCGGCACAACGGCTTGCCGATGCCGCCACCATTATTGCCGCAAGCCCATCCGCCTTGCAGCTTCGCTATTTGCAGACACTGAAGGATATTTCTGCTGAGAACAATTCCACGATTATTTTTCCGTTACCAATCGATTTGTTCAAAGCATTTCTCGAAAACAAATCATCTGACAATAACAAGGCAACGTAACCACCACCGATCATGTTCAAAATTCACGCAATTCTCTGCCCTGTCGATTTTTCCGACGCTTCGCGCAAGGCGGTGCAGTACGCTAAAGAGTTCGCTCTCAGCATGGGTTCGTCAGTCTCTCTGCTGAATGTGGTTGAGCCACGTCCGATGGCGGTTGACATCACCCTGAATTACATCCCCTTTGAAGAGGATCTTGAACACGCCGCAAACGAGGATATGCAGCGCGTGCTTGAGGAGTTTCAGCTTGCCGGATTGAAGGCCGAATCCTCCATTGAAATCGGCAATCCCTCTGACGTTATTCTCGACAAAGCTCGTGAGCTAAACGTCAATCTCATCATTCTTGGTTCGCACGGCAAAACTGGATTGAGCCGTTTGCTGATGGGCAGTGTTGCCGAAATGGTGGTGCGCAAAGCGCCTTGCCCAGTGCTCATTGTCAAGGCGGAAGAGACCGAGTTTATTGGCAATGAGTAAACGCCTCCATCAACCGGCTGGCACCGCTGAACGGGCTGAGTTCGCCTGAGAGCACTTGGCGTTCAACAATCGCTCTGGCGCTGATGACGTCAGGATGCGTGAAAAACTCCTTTTTCAGCATCTCCTCCAGCACGGCGTAGAGCAGATGGTTAAGCTGTTTGCTACGGCGCACTTGCAGTAGATTATGTTCACGCATCGCGGTAAAGAATTCGGCAATATTCTGCCATACATCCTCAATCCCGATGCCGGTCAGCGCAGAGGTGAGCAGCACCTTTGGCTGCCAGCAGGGGTGCTTTGCAGGCAGCATTCTCAGTCCAGCTTCAAACTCCGCTTTTGAGATAGCGGCAATTCCAGATTGATCGCCATCCGTTTTCGTGATCGCCACAGCATCGGCAATCTCCATAATGCCGCGTTTAATGCCCTGCAACTCATCGCCAGAACCGGGCAGCATCAGCAGCAGAATAAAGTCCACCATGCTGTCAACCGCCACCTCCGACTGCCCCACGCCAACCGTCTCCACCAGAATAACATCGTAGCCAGCCGTTTCGCACAGCACAATGGCTTCGTGCGTTTTGGGCGATGTTCCGCCAAGATATCCGGAGGATGCAGTCGGGCGAATGAACGCCTCTTTCCTGCCCGACAGCTTCTCCATGCGCGCCTTGTCGCCGAGAATACTGCCGCGCGATTGCTGGCTGCTGGGGTCAATCGCCAGCACCGCGAGCGTCAGTCCCTGGCGGATAATCTCTTCGCCAAGCGCCTCAATAAACGTACTTTTGCCAGCACCCGGCGAACCGGTAATGCCAATGCGGATAGCGTTGCTCTTTTTCGCAAGGCAGCGATCGAGAATTTCATGTGCCTGCCGCTGATGCTCAGGTCGTTGCGACTCAATCAACGTAATTGCACGGCTCAACGTATGGCGATTGCCGTGCATAATGCCACTGACAATGCTCTCAATATCAGGTTCATAGTGTCGTGTCATGGAGGTCGTCTTATTACACGCTCAGTGGTTCAAAATTTGAACATCTACAGGTGTTAATTCTTGAATAATCTTGTCATAAGCTTATTCGTTGTCGTCGGGTACTTCGACAAGAAGAAAACTGTCTTTCTAAACCCCTTGAACTCGAGGGGTTTAGAATTGGGATTCGGATTATACATTTGCGACAAGAATCTTAGCAGTTCAATTGTATATATGGTTTAAAGTCGTAGGTATGGCTTGTAAGGTTTCGGTCATTTATCGCACGTGAGAAATTTTGAAGCCGTTGTTTCCATCTGATATCTTGTTATATATTTGCATCATTTATGCTTTTTCTGATGCATTGGCTTGTGCTTTTTTATATGGCATTAAATTGATTTGCGAATCACTTTCATATAAATCTAAGATATCTGCATACAACTTTGATGCTAATTTTTTTGATTTGACTAAACTTTCTGAAGCATTTTTACTCCAAATCCTATCATAATAGTGAGTAATAATAACATCTATTTCTTTTGATAAATTGTTTGCGGTATTAAACAATTCATTATATACCTCTTTATGGGCATATAGTACAAGCATGTTTGTTTTTGCTTTAAATATGTTTTGATGTTCCGCTAATTGTGGTGGTAGTTTTTCTGGAATAACAATCTTTCCATTATCATCTTTTTTTTGTTTCCCATTATCAAATAATGAGTCGCCTAAAGTACTGATATCATTCATTACAGACTGTAAAGGAACTAACATATTTTCATATATTTCATAAGCTATTTTTCGATGTATCTCTATTTCTGTTAATCTATATTGGATCATTGTTGCTTCATGTGATTTATTTATAGCAATTATACCAATTTGAGTTCCAATTGTTGTTAATGCTAATCCAAGAACAGTTGCAACAGTTATAGCAATATCTGTATGTGATTGAGGTGAGTATATGATATACCATGTGATTACTAAAATACCGAATAGTATGCACGCAACTAATAGTCTAATGTATAGTTTCATGTCTTTTCTGTAATTTTTTGATATGAAGAGGAATACATTATATATTTAAATCTCTAAGGGTCATAATCCCCGCCTATTGAGGCGTAAAGTATTATAGAGTTGTCTTCAAAATACCTTGCTGATTGCAGTGGCGTATTTTATTATCAATAAATCTGTATTATACAGTGTTTCTTGGAATAGATTTATTGCTTATTTTATAGTGTACCTTTCTGAGGAATTCATTGGTATCTAATATAATTCATTAGTAAGTCAAATTTTTATAGCATTATCAATATTACTTTTATTCTATACTCTGTCTGTCTTATTAAGATATCATGTTTTCAATAAAATGTCTGCAAGCTTCGGATCGCATCAGATCATCTTTCGATTTATACGATTGCTCTCTCTTGATCAAATCATTTCGAATGATGTTTCGATATAGATTGGCATCATAACGAGGCATAGCTTTGCTTATGAAAAACGATGCAATACGGATGCCGAGAAATACTGCTATTCCGATATACCATTTGAAATATAGTCCACCAAAAATTGATAAGGCAACAACACCTAGCCATTGCAACATGAATGTATTGACCTGAAACGCTGGTGTGATTTCGTCCATGACGCCTCGTTTGTGAACAGATTTGCCGAGAAAAAAAGCTTTTGCTTCCAGTTCTGATTTTCCGATCGCAATCTCATCTTCAATTTCTTGTTCTACTGTCTTCAATCCGGCAAGATGTCTACCCCACCACTGAAGTGCACTGTTGAGCGACAATCGGAATGCTCCAAGAAGAACCAAAAATAAACAAAGAGCCACGTATAGATATAACATTTTCAAAATCCTAATAAAATAATTAAGTTAAATTTGATCCACGTAAGTCTGCAAGATTATATAAATCATCCTCATCATCCATACCTTGCATTGCAGCAGCAATTGATAGCAATTCCCACTCTTTTTTTTCTTGTTGTTCAGCTTTTATTAAGAGAGGTACTGAACAAAATTAAGAACTTCTTCTTGAAAAGAATACGGTAGCCTTTGTGTGTAGAGATGGATTTTTTCCTCAAGTGTCATCATTGCTCCTTTTTTGTACTTTTGTTCCCTTCGGGCACTTCGACAAGCTCAGTGACCGCAGGGAAGGGATTGTAATCGGTGGCTGAAGCTCTTGAATCCATCGTATCCAAGAGATGCTTTGTTTCACTCAGCATGACATCATGATTTTCAAATTGATTGCTGAATTTTTTGTTTAGCAATATCGGTTATGCTTATTTTATAGCCACAGAAATAGTTTTTACGCCAAGTCGGTTAAAGTCATCGGTGTTATTGGTAACTATAATTAAATTGTTTTCTAAGGCTGTTGCAGCAATGATAGCGTCAGGTGTTTTCGTTTTAAATTGTTGCCGAAGTACAATGGTTTTTTCAGCAATTGCTTCGTTTAGTTCGAAAATCGTGGCATAACGCATGAATGCTTTTGCTTTGGCATATAATGCAGAATCAGTAGCAAATTGTCCCCATCCCAAAAACTCAATTTTGGTGATGATTGAAATTTTAAAGCTTTCACTGAGCAGATTATCAAGAATTGTATTATTTGTCAAACCATTGAAATAATAGATGACGATATTTGTATCAATTAAATAAGCCATCAGTTCCATCCTTCGCGACTACTTGCTAAATATTCATCAACTTCTTGCCGAGATTGATGTGCCACTCCAAAAAAATCGCGAGGATTAAATGTGTTGATACGTGATATATGTTGCTGTGTTTGAAGACTATCGTCCATTGCTAATTGTTCGAGAACGATTTGTACTAATCGGAACTTATCGGCGTGCGATAAAGTGGCTACAGAGGGTAAGAGATCGTTGATGGTCATAGCACTCTCTTTAACGGGTTAACCTGAGTTGGCATACGTACGTAAAAACGCAATTGTTATAGTTTTATATATTTACAATTTGCTGAATATTTGGGGCAACCGCAAGGGATTGCCCCGATGTGTTGTTGCTTACTCCTCAAACCGTGCTATCATTTTCTTCAAAATCGTGATCGCCGCTTCGGCAATCACGGTACCCGGTCCAAAAATCCCAGCGACGCCTTTTTCGTAGAGGAATGCGTGATCGCGCTCGGGGATAATGCCGCCTGCGATGACGAGAATATCCTCGCGTCCATTTGTTTTCAGCTCGTCAACAATTTTGGGAATCAAGGTTTTGTGCCCAGCCGCAAGGCTTGATATGCCGATGATATGAACGTCGTTGTCGAGTGCTTGCTGTACTACCTCTTCCGGCGTCTGAAAGAGCGGGCTGATATCAACGTCAAAGCCGATGTCGGCAAATCCGGCGGCAATTACCTTGGCGCCACGGTCGTGGCCATCTTGCCCGACTTTCGAGACCATAATTCTCGGACGGCGTCCCTCATAGGTTGCAACGGTGTCGGCAAGGTTTTGCGCTTCTTTAAAGAGTGAATTATCCTGCATTTGTGAACGGTAAATACTGCTGTTGAGTCTGGTTATTGCGCGGTAGCGTCCGAATGCTTTTTCGCAGGCGGATGATATTTCGCCGAGTGTGGCGCGTTTTCTTGCGGCATCCACTGCAAGCGCCAGCAGATTGCTTTCGCCGGAAGCGGCGCTCTCTTCAATTGCCTGAAGTGCGGCAGCACATGCGGTATTATCGCGCTCCGATTTGATGGTTGTAAGGCGTTGCATTTGCTGCTGAAGCACCGTGCTGTTATCAACCTCAAGTAGTTCAATGTCGGTTTTACTTGTTGTACGATAACCGTTTACGCCAACTATAATCTCTTCGCCGCTGTCAATGCGTGCCTGTTTGCGGGTTGCCGCCGCCTCAATCTGCAACTTCGGCAATCCCTGCTCAATTGCTTTCACCATGCCGCCAGCCGCCTCAATATCGCTGATGAGCTTCCACGCTTTTTCAGCAAGCTCGCTGGTCAAGTGCTCCACATAAGCGGAACCTGCCCACGGATCAATGCTCTTGGTAATGTCCGTCTCTTCCTGCAAGTAAAGCTGTGTGTTGCGGGCAATTCTCGCTGAAAAGGGCGAGGGGAGTGCAATGGCTTCGTCAAGCGCGTTGGTGTGCAGCGACTGCGTGTGTCCAAGCGTTGCCGCCAGCGCCTCAAGCGCGGTGCGGGTGATGTTGTTGAAGGGATCCTGCTCAGTTAAGCTCCAGCCGGAGGTTTGGCAGTGGGAGCGCAGCATCAGCGACTTCGGATTTTTGGGATTAAACTGCTTGATAATTTTCGCCCAGAGCATTCTTGCCGCCCGCAACTTGGCAATTTCCATGAAATAGTTCATCCCGATTCCCCAGAAAAAGGAGAGGCGAGGCGCAAAGGCATCAATATCAAGTCCCGCTTTCAAGCCCGTGCGGATGTACTCAAGTCCATCGGCAAGCGTGAAGGCAAGCTCAAGGTCGGCGGTAGCGCCAGCCTCCTGAATGTGGTAGCCTGAAATGCTGATGGAGTTGAATTTGGGCATCTTTTCGCTGGTGTAGCGGAAGATGTCGGCAATAATGCGCATGGAGGGTTCTGGTGGATAGATGTAGGTATTGCGCACCATAAACTCTTTTAGAATATCGTTTTGGATGGTACCGCTCAACTGCTCGGTTGGTACGCCCTGCTCTTCAGCCGCAACAATGTAAAACGCCATTACCGGCAGCACTGCGCCATTCATGGTCATGGAAACGGAGATGTCGCCCAAGGGAATCTGGTCGAAAAGAATCTTCATATCCTCCACAGAATCCACCGCAACGCCAGCTTTACCAACGTCGCCGATCACTCGCGGATGGTCGGAATCGTACCCGCGATGTGTTGGAAGGTCAAATGCTACCGAAAGCCCTTTTTGACCTGCAGCAAGGTTCTGGCGATAAAAGCGGTTCGACTCTTCAGCGGTTGAAAATCCCGCATATTGGCGTATTGTCCACGGGCGAGTGGTGTACATCGTGGTGTAAGGACCGCCGATATATGGCGCAAAACCCGGTGCAAAGTGCAATTGCTCGGTATCTTTTACGTCACTGCTGTAGGTCGATTGTATCTCTATTCCCTCTGCCGTTGTCCATTGAGTTGGCTGAGCATCAGGCGTTATATTGCTTAACGTGGAAGCAAAAATATTGATATTTGAAAAGTTCGGTCTCATTTCACTCCGGTTTTGCATTGGTAGGATGTCAGCATGTCGAGAACGTTAATGCCGGTGTAAATAAAGCTATCCACTCCAGCATCGAGAATGTGTTGATGCTCTTTCGGCGGTTTGCCAGCCATCACCACGATAAGGTTTGGCGCCAGCGAGCGCAGTTTTTGGCAGATGATTTCGCCTGTTGGCAGCGGATCTTTTTCCGCAATGCAGAGTACCACAATCTCTGGTTGCTGCTGCAATGCTGTTGTGTATGAACTCTCGTCTCTTGGCAGTGACGCTTTGCCTGCAATCTCAAAACCGCCGCAGGTAAAGAAATCCTCCGTAAACGTCGCCTGCCTGAAGCTGATAGCAGCGTCGCCAGCCATCCAGATAAACACCGATGGCGTCCGCCCTGACGCAATGCTGTGCGTGCGCATCTTCAAGCGCAGCAGCTCATAAGCCGCAGTTTCATTGCCCGCCGATGCTGCCATCGCCGCTTGTGTCAGCGCATCAATATTCGTCTCCTGCTCCGGTGTCAGCGGCCACATATAGCGGTTGACGCCAATCACGGTTTTCTTGCGATTATTCAACGTTTTACGCCGTTTTACTTCAGCCTCCGCAATCATCTGCTCAACCAAGCCGCATTGTGTCGCTTCCGCAAGTCCACCCGCAGTCTCAATCTCTTTAAAGATATTCCACGCCGATTCTGCCAGATTTCTGGTGAGCATTTCGATGGAGTTTGAGCCACGCGCAGGGTCAACCACGCGGTCAAGTGAGCCCTCCTCTTTGAGAATCAAGTGGATATTCGCTGTTATGCGTTCCGCAATTTCCGGCGCAACGGAGAGACCTGTGTCAAAAGCGCCGATCTGAATGGTGTCGTAGCCACCAAGAATTGCAGAAATCGCCTCGGTCGTCAGGCGCAATACATTCGTATAGGGATCAAGCAGTGATCGGTTGCGCCCCGATGTTCGCGCAAAAAGGCGAAGCAGCGCAGCGCCCGATGCGCCATACGCTTGCAGCAGA
>CAIQSY010000144.1 GCA_903874585.1 uncultured Chlorobiaceae bacterium
GCCAACAGCCACATGCAGCTCGCCGGAGCTGAGTCCATCCAGCACCGCCTGACGTATTTTTTTGCCCTGTTTGCCCGTTAACAGCCCAACGTTCAGACCAAGCGGCGTAAAAAAACGCTTCATACTGAGGAAGTGCTGCACCGCAAGAATCTCCGTCGGCGCCATAAAAGCTGATTGCAGGGCATTATCAGCCGCAAGCGCCATCGCAAACATCGCTACAATAGTTTTGCCGGAGCCGACATCGCCCTGCAAAAGCCGATTCATCGGACTACCGCTTCGCAGATCACGATAAATTTCTCGCACGGCATTTTTCTGGCCATCGGTAAGTTGATAGGGGAGGCTGGCGTAGAGCTTTTGCGTTGCCTCGCCGGAGTGCGTAAACTTTACCGCTGCTTTGTTGCGCCGAATTTCGCTATGGCGCAAGGCAAACAGCAGTTGAGCGTAAAAAAGCTCTGTCCATTTCAGGCGATAACGAGCTTTTGCAAGTTGCTCGTGTGATGAGGGAAAATGGATTTCACGATACGCATCAGCAAGCGGCATTAAGCCATTTTCCGCAACCATTGATGCTGTGAGATTCTCTCGAACTCCAGGCGCTGCCTGCTCAAATGCACGCGCAATAAGGGTGCGCATCTGCTTTGAGGTGAGCCCCGACTGCTTCATTGCCTCACTGGTTTGATAAAGTGGGATAATATTGCCAGTGTTGTACAGCTCAAAATCGCTACGCTCTCCGTCAGATAATTGCTGGCGATCAAGGCTGAGGCGGTCGTAATCGGGGTGCTGCATCTGCGCCTGATTACCGAAATAGCTCACCTTGCCATGTACCGCAAGCGATTCACCCTGTACAATACTCCGCGCAAAAAAGCGCACACTCCGAAACCAAGTCAGCTCAAGTACGCCGGTTGCATCGCCCAGCCACGCCTTAAAGCGTGCCCGACCAGCCGTTTCACCATCAAGCTGTGTTTTCATCACCGTACCAACCACCGTCACCGTTTCACCATCTGATAAAGCGCCGATCGTCTTCATGCTGCTGCGGTCGAGATAGCGGCGAGGATAGTAATCGAAAAGATCATCAAGTGTTGCAATCCCAACCTCTTTCAGGATTGCTGCTTTTTTTGCGCCTACACCTTTCAGGTAAATAATGGAGGTTGAACCTGTCATATTAATGGTTGTAACTCGAATGGAATTCTTGTATATTTAAAGCCTTTACAAGTTAATTGGCGCTGTCAGCTCACTCTTATTGTACGATAAAGTCAACAAAAGTCATGAAACAAGATATTCACCCTAAGTATAACGAAGTCACGGTCTCCTGTGCAAACTGTGGCAACTCCTTTGTTACCCGCTCAACCAGACCAACCATCAAGGTTGATATTTGCAACAATTGCCATCCATTCTACACCGGAAAACAGACACTTGTCGATACCGCCGGACGTGTTGAGCGTTTCAACAAGCGTTTTGCAAAATCATCAGCATCACAGGCAAAAGCTTGATATTCAAGCATTTACGCTTTTGCGGCAACCAATACTAATCTATCGGAATAGCTATGAGTGTCAAAGATGTTTATCAGAAAACTGAGCCTAAAATGAAGAAGACGATTGAGGCATTTCAGCATGAAGTTGCTTCAATCAGAACCGGAAAAGCTACAACCACACTGCTCGACCGCGTCAAAGTTGAAGCTTATGGTCAGCAGATGCCACTGAAGCAGGTTGGTAATATCAGCATTCTCGATGTTCACACGCTCATTGTGCAAGTGTGGGATAAATCGATGGTTTCGAGTACCGAACGCGCTATCCGCGATGCAAATCTCGGTCTCAATCCAGCGGCGGATGGGCAAAACATCAGAGTCAGCATTCCTCCACTTACCGAAGAGCGCCGTAAAGAGTTTGTTAAACTCACGAAAAAATTTGGTGAGGATTCAAAAGTCTCGCTCCGTAATCTTCGTCGCGACATGATTCAGGAGATTGAAAAGCTTGAAAAAGCCAAAACAATCAGCGAAGACGACAAGAACAAGGGCAAGAAGGATGCTGACGAGATGCTCCACAAATTTGAGAAACAGCTCACCGATTTGATGGCAGCAAAAGAGAAAGAGATCATGGAGGTGTAATATTTGCCTGCATCACCATGTTTGTCTATGAAAAGCCGGTCATGATCACCGGCTTTTTGCGTTGTCACACCTACCCCGACATTATGCCACACAACTTCCCTCAACATAGCCCTTGACGATGCCGATGAGGTCGAGTTATGCGCAGCGTGGTTTCCTTTTTGCATCGAAAAATCCTGCTTCACAGTGGTTCATGAATAATTCAGGTTAAGTGGCCCCATCAAGTGGATCAAAATAAATCGTGTAACCAGCCATGATGAGAATGATCTCTTTCGGAAGAGGAATAAGGGGGTCGAGAAAAGCAAGAAGCATGAAAATGCTGAAATAGGAAAGATGCTGAAGATAGTGCATTATCTTTGTATTCATGGCTCTGGATAAAAATAGAGCAGAACGTATTATTTCCATCATACACAATGAAAGACGAAAGCAGTCAACATATGCTGGAAAGCACATTCTGGAATATCTCAGCGGAAGAGACCCTTGCAAGAACCGGCAGCAACGTTCAGGGATTAACGGACAAAACTGCTGCGGAACGACTGAAAGAGGATGGACAGAATTCCCTGAAAGGCAAGAGTGAGATTTCTGCCTTCATGCTGTTCATACTGCAGTTCAAAAGTCCTATAACCCTTCTCCTGATTGCCGCGGCACTACTCTCTTTCGCACTGCATGACCAGACCGATGCAGTTTACCTTCATAAGCGGGCACTTGACTCCTTTCTCTTTTCACTGGCGCTTGCTGTAGGACTGACTCCGCCGCTCCTGCCTGCATATTATTACCGTGAACTTTGCATCCGGAGCTAGGGATATGGCCAGAAAGCAGGTTATCGTCAAATGTCTTGCTTCCATCGAAAACTTTGGGAGCATGAATATCCTCTGTTCGGACAAAACCGGCACCATAACTGAAGGCAAGGTAAAGCTCGATAACGCATTGTCCGTTTCAGGTAAACCATCTGCCAGAGTTCTCGACTATGCCTGGCTGAATGCATTATTGCAACAGGGCTTTCGAAATCCGATTGATGCCGCGATTGTCAGCAGCAGGCCTGACGTTAAAAGCGATTATGAAGTGCAAAGCGAAGTCACCTAAGACTTTATCAGGAAACGCCTGACCCTGCAGCTCCGCAAGGGGTCTGAAACTATTGTGATTACCAAAGGGGCACTCAACAAGGTTCTCGAAGTATGCAGCCTTGCTGAACTCGAAAATGGAACCACCGTTCCTCTTGATGAAGAAAAAGCCGGGATTATGAATCGTTATGCCGAGCTCAGTGCAAACGGACTGCGAACGCTCGGCATTGCCTGTAAAGATGGAAACAGCGTAAAGGATTTTACCCGTGAAGATGAAAAAGAGATGATCTTTCTTGGTTTCGTCACCTTTTTCGATCCGCCTAAAGCGCATGCAGCGGACATGATCTGCAATCTCGAAAAACTCGGGGTGAAACTGAAAATCATTACCGGCGACAATGCCCTCGTAGCCAACAGCCTCGGCAGGCAGATCGGTATCGAACAGCCCGTCGTACTCACCGGAACCGATATACAGAACATGAACGATGCCGCGCTGATGCAGCGATCAGCAGTCGTTGATATTTTTGCCGAGGTGGAACCCAACCAGAAGGAACGGATCATTCTTTCCCTGAAAAAAAGCGGCAATGTGGTCGGTTTCATGGGTGACGGCATTAACGATGCTTCGGCTCTTCATGCTGCGGATGTAGGAATTTCCGTGGATTCTGCGGTCGATGTTGCCAAGGAGGCGGCACAGATTGTGCTGCTTAACCAGGACCTTGAGGTGCTTGTACAGGGTATTGTGGAGGGTCGAAAAACCTTCGCTAATACGATGAAGTACATCTTCATGGCAACCCAGTGCTAATTTCGGCAATATGTTCAGTATGGCCGGGGCTTCTTTGTTTCTTCCTTTTCTGCCGTTGCTTCCAAAGCAGATATTGCTCACCAATCTCATGACAGATTTTCCTGAAACAACCATTTCAAGCGACCGAGTAGATGCTCTGAATATCGAGCATCCCCATTGCTGGGATATCCGTTTCATCCGTCGTTATATGTTGACCTTCGGAATCCTCAGTTCGGTGTTCGATTATATGACTTTCGCGGTGTTGCTGTTTATCCTGCGTGCCGATGAACAACAATTTCAAACCGGATGGTTTGTGGAATCGGTTGTCTCGGCGGCGCTGATTGTGCTGGTTATCCGCACCCGACTGCCTTTTTCACCATTGGGTACCATCTTCGGATTTACACCCTTGCCGATGACATTCTATGGATGGATGCTGCTGATTGTGATATTTTATATAGTATCAGCAGAGATAACGAAGCGTTTGTTTTATCGGGGGCTGAACAATAAGGATTAAATACATCCTTGAATCGATCAAAAAAACCTGCGCATTTCAGCAAATTGCATTACATCAATGATGGTTGTTCCCGTTCCTTTTTTTTGTGAGCGTAACGGCCATAAACAGAACAACAATAAGGTTGAACAGGACAAAAATGATAGTAATCCACGAAAAACCTTTTACAAGTTCGTACAGTTCGACCGGCAGATAAATGCCTCCGCTGAGCAAAGCAAACCATTGCGCCCATCGTTTTTCGAACCAGAGGCCGTAAGCCTCGATAAATCGCATAACCGAATATAGGAATGCAAGAATCGCCAGAAGCAGTAACCGGCTGTCGGTAAGGTTGCCGATGGCTTCTGAAAAAATCTCGGAAATGTGTTTTGCCGCATTGAGATGCAGATGCCCTATCAGTTGACCTGCAAATATCTGCAAATTCTGATGTATCAAGGCAAACAGCGAAAACCCGGTAACAAGAACGAGAACGCCCTTTGCCGCTTCAAAAAAAGCTATCCCCTTGATGCCGAACCGCGTCTTGTCGTTCACGTTCATAGAGAGAACAGTTTTACCTCAATCACGGTTATGTACTTTAAAAAATCCTTTTAACGTCTATTTCGTAAATCATGTCTATAACAAGGCGCACGTGAGTACAAGAGCAGCAAAGTAAAGCAATTTTTCGCAATACCTCATTTATGTTCGCTACGTCTCCATCGTCTGGAGGAAATACACATAAAGAGTGGCTCAGGTAAAATACTCCTTCATCTTCTCAAACACCGCTTTGCGCCCAAGCAGTCCGCCAATCATGCCGAGAACCGTGGCGGCGCCTGCGGCAAAAAAGAGAGGGCGTGCTGAGATGTTGTTGGTGTAGTAAATGGCAGGAATCCCACGCTCTTTCTCTGCGGTGGACTTTTTATGACGGTGTGTTACATCTTCTCCCACTCAAACTTGCTGACGTTCCTTGCCTTCGGGTCAAAAACGATGCCAATCAGATAGCGTTCACCTGCATATTTCTCGTAATACTTCATTCTCTTGATCTGCTCAAGTGGCTCCCCGTCGGTCACCTTGAATTCAAAGAGAAAGGTTCTTCCACCGGACTTTATGGTCAGGTCAATTCTCCCCTTGTTACTCACATCCTCGGCGACGATGTCCACCCCGATACTGGCAAAACAGGCATAGAGCACGCTGGCGTAAAAGCCCTCGTAACGCTCAATATCATTGTTGGTGAAATTATTATAGGCGATGCTGGCAAAAAGACGTTTGATAACGGGTTCCAGACTTCCAGGATCTCCGGCTTCAAGAAGATCAAGCAGCTCATCGCCGATCAGCTCTTTTTCCGAAACGCTGGTCATCGATTCCAGAATATAATCGTTAAAACTCATTTGCACCTCTTTGTTGGGAAATCCCAACTCATATCGAACACCCTTGCCCGACAGCATTAAGCGCTTGATGGTCAAGTAGCCTGTCTGAAACAAAATAGTCTCCAGATTAAGAGCCTCGAGGTTAAAGCTGTTCACCAAAGACTCATTAACCCGGAAACTCTGTAACCTGGGGATAAAATAGTTGTTCTTTTTGATGAGTTCAATCAGAAATCTGGGTGTTCCTGTCTCGAACCAATAGTTTTTGAACATCCGCTGGTTCCTGATAAAGAGCAGGATATCGTATGGGTTATAGACCTTGTCACCCAAAAAGTTATAGCCGTTATACCACCGTTTGACCTGCTCCA
>CAIQSY010000145.1 GCA_903874585.1 uncultured Chlorobiaceae bacterium
GAGATGTCGGATGCTGTTTGCGACATGCGGCGTGTCCTCTTCTCCATTCCCATAATATGATAGCCAAGCAGTTTGGTTTTGGCGGCTTCCACCTCATCAAGATCGGGATGAAGCAGCGCGTCACTTTTCAGGAGTTTTTCGATAAGCTCAAGTGTACTCTTTGCTTTGTTGCCATCTGTTCCTGCATAAATGTTCAGTGCGGTGACATCATCGCAAAAGGTGAGTGATGAATAGACAGTGTACGCTAATCCTCGTTTTTCGCGAAGTTCCAGATTAAGCAGCGAACTCATGCCATTGCCGAGCATGGAGTTGAGCACCATCAAGCTGTAGTAGTGTGGATCGTACCGTGGTATAGCGGTACCAAGAACAATCTGCGCTTGATATATTTGCTTTTTCAGCTTCACGTTAAAGGGCGTGTAGTGCTCCGACAACAGTGGCTGACGCACATAAGTGTGTTCCGCAGATTTTGCCAGAGAGCCAAGAAAGCGCTCACCCAGCGTCATAATATCGTTGTGCTGTACTTTGCCGGTGGCGGTGAGCAGCATGTTATGAGGAACGTAGTGCTGCTGCATAAAATGTTTCAAATCGCTGTCGGAGAATCCAGCAACACTTTTTTCTGTACCAAGAATTGGTCTGCCGATTGGATGATTGGGAAATGAGCGCAAGTCAAATTCATCAAAAATCAGCTCTTCAGGTGTATCGTTCACACTGCTGATCTCCTCAATCACCACCTCTTTCTCTTTTTCAATCTCTTCGGATGGAAAAGTTGGGTCGCAGACAAGATCGGCAAGGAGATCGAATGAGGGCTCGAGATGTTCTGGCAGGCAGCGCAGATAGACGCAGGTGTGCTCCTTTGTTGTATAAGCATCGAGGTAGCCGCCATTTTTTTCAATATTTCGCGCAATGTCAAGGTAAGTACGGCGCTTTGTTCCCTTGAAAATAGCATGTTCAATAAAATGAGCCAATCCCGAACTTTTTTCAGGATCATCGCGCGAGCCAGCATCAATCTGGATGCCAAGCGTAATGCTGTGCACATGCGGTACAGCATCCGTCACCACTCGCAGCCCGTTGTTGAGCACTCCTTGCTGAACCGAACCCTCTGCAATGGAAGTGCCTTGCTGCGGTCGATTATCGTTGAGCATAAAACAGAATAATTTTCTTGATGGAGGTGAGAGGATGTGAACGCAATTGAGTGCAATGTAGTTTTAATTCTTATTTTCAGGAACAGTGAAGCTCTGCCGTCGTTTATCTTCTTTACTGCTGTCTTCCATTATTTGTGGTGGTTGTGAAAAAATAAAGTATTTTCTCGTTTAGAGAGTGCGACGGTTGCTCCTTGAGCTTTTATTCTTTTATTACCATCACGTGTCAGGCGGAGAACAGGCAGAAATATTCAGCGATTAATGCTCACATCATCAATTGTTATAACCGGCGTTACCGGATATATTGGTTCCCAAGTTGTTCGCACACTGCTGTCACGCTTTGGCAGTGGCGCTACCTGCAAGGTTATTGCTCGAAAAAGCTCGAACAGCTCTGCCTTTCAAGGTTTGCCTGTTCAGATTGTTTATGCCGATCTTCTCGATTCTCTCGCACTTCATGAGGCATTCAATGGCGCCGACACGGTTTTTCATTGTGCAGGACTGATTGCTTACACCAAAAATTTCCGAAACGCTCTCTACGATGTCAATGTGCTTGGCACGAGAAATGTTGTCAATGCGTGCCTTTACAATAATGTCCGAAGGCTTGTGATGACCAGCTCGATTGCCGCGATTGGTGCTACCGAAGATGGTTCGCCAGCAAATGAATCGACGACCTTTCAGGAGTGGCAACACGCGAATAGCTATATGGAGGCGAAGCATCTTGCGGAGCTTGAGGGATTGCGTGGTGTGGCTGAAGGGCTTGAGGTGGTGATGCTCAATCCCGGCGTGGTGATTGGTGTTGATCATGCAAATCCAGCATCCATCAGTTCATCAAACAAGGTTTTGCGGCTTATGTACGATGGACGATTACCATTCGTTCCGTCAGGCGGTACCGGTTTTGTTGATGTGCGTGATGTCGCTGAGGCGCATCTTTCGGCATGGGAGCATGGTGTGTCGGGCGAGCGCTATGTTGTTGTTGGCCACAATCTTGCATTTCGTGAACTCTTTACCCACATTGGCAGGCGCAACGGTAACGCTAACGGCGCCGTCGTCACTCTACCACAAAACCTTGCACTGCTTGCCGGTTTTGGCGGCGAATGCTGGTCGCTGCTGCTGAATCGTCCATCCTTCATCAGCCTTGAGAGCATTGCGGCTTCTGCACGTACTCTTGCCTATAATAATACCAAGTCAATCAAGGAGTTGCGTCTTTGCTACCGCGATTTGGCGGAGAGCTTCAAAACGATTATGGACTGAATTTATCCTCTTTTTTCTCAATTTTATTTTATGCTTGGAACTATGGATATCCAGAAAAGTGAACTGCCCTACATGGCGGTTGATCCGGCAAAACTGAAGCAGTTGAATTTGGCGGTTGATGCCGTTGAAAAACAGTTTGGCAAAGGCGCCATTATGCGCATGGGCGATGGCTCTGCGGGCATGACGGTGCAGTCGATCTCCACAGGCTCGATGGCGCTTGATTTTGCGCTTGGAGTCGGCGGATTGCCTCGTGGTCGTGTTACTGAAATTTATGGGCCGGAATCATCCGGCAAAACGACACTTGCGCTGCATGTTATTGCAGAGGCTCAAAAAGAGGGCGGCATTGCGGCAATTGTTGATGCTGAACACGCTTTTGATCCAACGTACGCCCGCAAGCTTGGTGTTGATATCAATGCGCTGCTTATCAGTCAGCCGGAGTCAGGCGAGCAGGCGCTTTCGATTGTTGAGATGCTGGTGCGCAGTGGTGCTGTTGATGTTGTTGTTGTGGATTCCGTTGCAGCTTTAGTGCCGCAGGCGGAGCTTGAGGGCGAAATGGGCGACAGCGTGATGGGTTTGCAGGCGCGATTAATGAGTCAGGCGTTGCGCAAACTCACTGGCGCTATCTCAAAATCGAGCACAGTGTGCATTTTTATCAATCAGCTTCGCGATAAAATCGGTGTCATGTATGGCAGCCCTGAGACGACGACTGGCGGTAAGGCGCTGAAATTCTATTCATCAGTGCGTCTTGATATTCGCAAAATTGCCCAGATCAAGGATGGCGATGAGAGTACCGGCAACCGCACCAGAGTTAAGGTTGTTAAAAATAAAGTTGCACCGCCGTTCAAAACTGCTGAGTTCGATATTCTTTATGGCGAAGGAATTTCAGCCATCGGCGAACTTATTGATCTTGGTGTGGAATTTGGCGTGATTAAAAAGGCGGGATCGTGGTTCAGTTACGGGCAGGACAAGCTTGGTCAAGGACGCGAAACCGTTAAAAAAGCGTTGCGAGAAGATCCGCTGCTGTACAAAAAAATTCATTTGCAGGTCAAAGAGTTGATGACTGGAACGGCAGAAATTATCAGCACTCCGGAATGAAGATTGGCGAGCTTGAGATAGAGCGTCCGGTGATTCTTGCCCCGATGGAGGATGTGACCGACCGTGCATTTCGGCAGCTCTGCAAGCGGCATGGGGCAGATATTGTCTATACAGAATTTATCAGCGCTGAAGCGTTGCGACGCGGTGTTGAAAAATCGTTGCGTAAGCTGAAGACCGACCCGATTGAGCGCCCTTTTGCGATCCAGATTTTTGGCAATACCATTGAATCAATGGTTGAAGCCGCAGTGATTGCCGAAGAGTATCATCCCGATTATCTCGATATTAATTTTGGTTGTCCCACCAAAAAGGTGGCTGGTAAAGGTGCCGGCGCAGCGCTGCTCCGCGAGCCGGAGAAGATGGCGCAGATTTCCGAGGCAGTCGTTAAAGCAGTGAAAATTCCCGTCACCGCTAAAACTCGAATTGGCTGGGATTTCGATTCCATCAACATTCTCGATGTGCTGCCGCGCCTTGAAGATGCGGGCATTCAGGCGCTTGCTCTGCACGGGCGCACTCGCAGCCAGATGTACAAAGGCAAGGCGGACTGGAGCTGGATTCGTGCCACCAAAGAGAGGGCACGAATCCCGATTATTGCCAATGGCGATATCTGGTCAGCCGACGACGCTGTTGCCATGTTTGCCGAAACAGGCGCTGATGGAGTGATGATCGGGCGCGGCTCCATCGGCAATCCCTTTATTTTTGAAGAGGCAAAAGCGCTGCTCACGACCGGCAAGCCGCTGCCATTGCCCGATTTCCGCCACCGTATTGCAGCGGCAATCGAGCATTTACAACTCTCGGTACAATTCAAGGGCGAAAAATATGGCGTGCTGGAAATGCGCCGCCACTATTCCACGTATCTCAAAGGGTTGCCGATGGTATCGCGCGTGCGCAACAAGCTGGTACGCGAGGAGAGCTGGGAGCTGGTTATCGAATTACTGCTTGCTTACCAGCAAGAGTGCGAAGGATACGCGCGCGATGGAAAAATCCATGTTGGCGGCGAATACCTGAATGATCATTCAGAAAAACTCATTTTGAATTATTAAACCATACGTTATGAGCAAGAGAGATTCGCGCTGCAAAGTAGCAGTGCTTGGAGCAACTGGACTGGTTGGCCGCACCATGATGAAGGTGCTGGAGGAGAGAAATTTTCCAGCAACGGACTTTGTGCCCATTGCATCAGCAAGAAGCGCTGGTCAGAACGTGACCTTTCGCGGGCAGGAGTTTGTTATCCGCGAACCTTCAGCCGAAGTGTTCCGCGATGTTGATATTGCGCTCTTCTCCGCAGGCGCTACCGCAAGTAGAGAGTGGGCGCCGATTGCTGCCGCCGAAGGCGCTATCGTGATTGATAACTCATCGGCATTCCGCATGGAACCGAATGTGCCGCTCGTGGTGCCGGAGGTGAATCCTGGAGATATTTTTAAAGCCGATGGAACGCCGGAGCCAATTATCGCCAATCCGAATTGTTCAACCATCCAGATGGTGGTGGCGCTGAAGCCGCTGCACGACAAGTATGGCGTGAAGCGTGTTATCGTCTCCACCTATCAGTCCGTCACAGGCAAAGGCAAAGCGGGACGCGATGCTCTCGAAAGCGAGCTTGCCGGTGAAGCACAGGAGCAGTTCACCCATTTCCACCAGATCGCCTTTAATGCTGTGCCGCAGATTGATGCGTTTACGGAGAATGGCTACACGAAGGAGGAGATGAAGATGGTGAATGAGACGAGAAAAATCATGGGCGATGACTCCATCAGTGTTTCGCCAACCACCGTTCGCATTCCGGTTTATGGCGGTCACGGCGAGGCGCTGAACATTGAGCTTGCAAAAGAGTTCGATATTGACGAAGTGCGTGCGCTGCTTGCCAGCTCGCCCGGGATTATTTTGCAGGACGATCCATCAGCGCGGCTCTACCCCATGCCGCTGACCTCCTACGAGCGCGACGAAGTCTTTGTCGGGCGCGTGCGCCGCGATTACTGGCACCCGCAGACGCTGAACATGTGGATTGTCTCCGACAACCTCCGTAAAGGTGCCGCCACCAATGCGGTGCAGATTGCTGAGGTTATTGTGGTAAAACGTTAAATCTCTATGGGTCATATTCCCCGCCTCTTGAGGCGTAAAGTATGATAAAGTTGTCTTTAAAATACCACGCTGCTTGCGGTGGGGTATTTTATTGTTAACGAATTAACTACTATTTGGAATTATTTGGCAATGCCAAAGTATGTTCCTGCTTATTGTTCGAGGTGCAATGATCAAATCATGGGTGTAGGCAACCGCCCGAATCGTATTTTGCACTTGATTTTTTCAATTCTAACTGGCGGCGGCTGGCTTGTAGTATGGGCAATACTTGCTTTGCGTCGTGGGTCACTCAAATGCGTGAAATGTGGTACCGATCTATAGCTGTTACTATTTCAACACTACGCCTTTTCGTATTTTTGTGATGCTGGTTATAAGGGATTTTTAAAATAGAGTATGAAAATTGGTTTGTTATGCGGCGAGATATATATGTAATTGGTGACTATCAATCGTTAGTTTCAAAGCTTTCGGACGAGCGTGCTTGCAAATACTTGTTTTATGGTTTTAACATGCGTGCACTCCAGATTAAAGAAACCAAGTTTCAGTTGTCACAAACAATTGAAAAGGCTGGAGGTAACAATCTGAGTCCTTATGACATCTGTCAAGTGAATATCTTTTTAAACGCCTTTTATCTGAATATGCTTGGAGCTTTAGATAACTTGGCTTGGATTATGCAGCATGAGTTTTCAATTATTGATGGAGCGAATGAAAGTGATAAGAGCAGGAATTGTATAGGGTTATTCCATAAAAAATTTCAGGATGGTCTTAAACGTATTGATGGTGAAACCGTAGATTTATTAATTAAGTATCATCAGTGGTTTTCGGAACTCAAAAAGTTTAGAGATCCTGCTGCCCACAGAATGCCCCTTTATTGTCCTCCCGGGCTGGTTACTTCGCAGCACCAAGACCAGTATAACGCGGCTGCTGATAAGCTTTTGGCACAAAATTACATGAAAGATCCGAGTTCATATATGGGCGCACAGTATGAGCTTTCCATGGTTGGAATTTTCCAGCCAGTATTTATAACCTTTAGTGAGTTCGATGATATGTTATATCCACTATTACGAACGATAGAAAGTGACTACCACCCATTTTGGGAAGTGACCGATTGCATGTTAGGATTTTTTTATAAAAATTTAACAAGCCAATAAACTGTGTTGAAAAATATCTGTCTTTTACGTTTAACCAAGCATTAAAATATTGTTATTGTTGCGAAGCGGTGTATATTTTCATCAGAATGGTCATCCATCAAAAGCCAACTTGATGGATTACTAATTTTTTGATGAAATAGCATTATGCCCGAAATTAGCCGTTTTCTTGGAATCATTATACGCATGTATATTCGGGAACACACTCCGCCACATTTTCATGCTGAATATGGCGAATATGAAATTACTGTGGATATTGAAACAGGAGTAGTTAACGGAAGGTTTCCAAGAAGAGCTTTAAGCGCTGTGCTTGATTGGTATGCCCTCCATCAGCATGAACTTATTGCTAATTGGGAAGCTGCAATGAACAGAATGCCATTATCAAAAATCGAACCGCTGGAGTAAACCATGTTTACGCACGTTACACAAGCCAGATATTGTGGTGACTACAAAGTGTGGCTCTCATTCAATGACGGAGCGGAAGGTGAGATTGATTTGTCTTCCGAGTTGTATGGTGAACTCTTTGAACCACTCAAAGACAAGGAGTTTTTCAGCTCTTTCAGCTTGGAAGGGCATACACTTTCGTGGAGTAACGGCGCTGATTTTGCGCCAGAATTTTTACGAGAGCAGCTTGCTGCTCAGGCTGTTTTCGCTCAATAACATCTCTCGCCTTACGACCATCACTCAACCTGGAGAGGCGGTGCTGAAAGCGGAGCAGCCGTGCGGTTTTCCAATCTTTTTGAGCAGCTCTGCCAGTGCAATGTTGGCGGAGAGGCGTGGCTCCTGAAACTCCTTGTTGTTGCGCCGCCAGAAAATTCCTCAGTCGAAAGGACTTGTCGGAGAGTTGCTTTATTTGCTTTGCCGCGGATGATGTTCAGTTGATGATGGAAATTGGGACGAGCAGCGCCTCTCGCAGGCCTGCTCACAAGCCGCTGTGAAACTCTCGAACTCGTTACGCCACCGCCAATTGCGACTCCTCTTCGAGCTTTTGCAGCAGCGCTCTGTAACGCTCAATAAGAGCTGGTGGCGTTGCGTCGGCAGAGGATGGATGGTGGAGCTTTAACTTCATTTTCTTTTCGATGTTGAAGCCCGGCTTGTACTCCTTCATCCACGGCTCCTGGACACAGAAAAAGAGATATTGCAGAAAATCGCGATTGGCGAAGTGCTCGCTGTTCTGATCGGGCAGCAAAATGGTGACGCTCTGCTGCTGCAGGTCAATTTTTTCGATGCCAAGCGCTGTTCCAATCAGTTTTAACTTGGCAAGCAAAAGCAGATTCGTCACCTCCTCCGGCATAGCTCCAAAGCGGTCACGCAGTTCAAGTGCAATGGCATCAAGCTGATCTGCCGACGGCGCTTTGGATATTTTGTCGTAAAACGCAAAGCGCTCATGGATGGCGGTGAGATAGTGGTCGGGAATGAGCGCATCAAAAAAGAAGGTGATATCGCACGGCTTCTGTTTGGGGAGAACCTTGCTGCCTTCGTCTGAAAACATGTGGCTGAACTCGGTCGATTTCAGTTCGGCAACCGTCTCCTCAAGCATCTTCTGATAAAGGTCGAAGCCAAGCTCGTGGATGTAGCCCGACTGCTCCGCTCCAAGCAGATTGCCAGCGCCACGAATATCTAGGTCACGCAAGGCGATGTTGAAGCCTGAACCAAGCTCCGTAAAGCTCTCAATCACCGCCAGCCGCTGCATTGCATCTTTTTTCAACGTCTTGAGTGGCGGCGTAATGAGATAGCAATATGCTTTGCGTTCGCTACGCCCAACCCTGCCGCGCAACTGGTAGAGGTCGGAGAGCCCGAACATGTCGGCGCGGTTGATAATGATGGTGTTAGCGTTGGAGATATCAATACCTGAGCCAATAATCGTTGTAGAAATAAGCACATCAACCTCCTTCTGCATCACATCCATCATAATTTTTTCCAGCTCTTTGGCGGGCAGTTGCCCATGCGCATACACAATGCGAGCCGACGGCGCCAGCTCACGGAGCGTTTTCAGCACATCCTCCAAACCAGAAATCCGATTGTGGAGAAAAAATACCTGCCCCTCACGTTGGATTTCTCTCAGGATAGCCGATTGAATCAGCGCTGAATCGTAGTCGGTGATAACCGTCTCCACAGGCTGACGGTTTTTCGGCGGCGTCGAAACAATCGAGAGGTCACGTGCGCCAAGCATCGAAAATTGCAATGTTCGCGGAATTGGCGTCGCCGACATGGTGAGCGTATCAACGCCCGGGAACTGTTCGCGCAACTTCTCCTTCACCTCAACACCAAAATGCTGCTCCTCGTCAATCACAAGCAAGCCAAGATCCTTAAACTGCACGTCTTTTGAAACGAGACGATGCGTGCCGATAACAATATCAATCTGTCCTAAAGCAATTTTTTTGATCAGCTCCTGCTGCTCCTTGCGCGTTACAAAGCGGCTCAGCACGGCTATGGAGATGGGGAAATTCTCAAAACGCTTCGTGAATGACTCCGCATGTTGATGGGCAAGAATGGTAGTTGGCGTCAGTATGGCGACCTGTTTTTGCGACTCCACCGCCTTGAATGCCGAGCGCATGGCAATTTCGGTCTTGCCAAACCCTGCATCACCACAAATCAGGCGATCCATCGGGTGCGGCTCCTGCATATCTTTTTTGACCTCGTTAATCGCCTTGAGCTGATCGGGCGTTTCGTCGAAAATAAACGAAGCCTCAAATTCACGCATAAAAATGGAGTCGTGAGCAAAAGCGAAGCCGGGCTGCATTTTGCGTTGCGCGTAAACCTTGATCAGATTGATGGCAATGTCGCGAATTTTTTTGCGGACTTTATCCTTTTTCGCCGCCCATTTGGAGCTGCCAAGTTTTGACAGCTTGGGGAGAGAACTTTCGGATGCGGTATATTTCGAGAGCAGATTGATGTTCTGCACATTCACAAAAAGCTGATCGCCACCCTCATATTCCACCAGCACCGACTCCTGCTCGGAATTGCCAACGGTGATGGTTTCCAGCGATTTGAAAATGCCGACGCCGTAATCCTCATGCACCACGTAATCGCCAACCTTGAGCTTCTGCAGATC
>CAIQSY010000146.1 GCA_903874585.1 uncultured Chlorobiaceae bacterium
AACCCTGAAAGGATAAGAGAACAAGGGTGCGTCGTTGCCTGTTGTCGTCACAATAGGTTCGAAAAGACGAAACGAGGTGCGAACCCAAATGAAAGAGACTCGTAGTTTTTTAATTTCCATTGTAATGGATTTTTACTTAAAATATGAGTGACTTCCGTGGGATGCAATCCCATTAACGAGAGTCGCCACGATCGTGGCACCATCCATTCCAGATGTGTTCTCGTACGGCTGCGGATTCTTCGGAATCCGCTTTTTTTACACCAACTGTTCAGTAACAAACACGCTCTGCTCTGGCTCAATATTGTCCAATTCCTTTTCTTTTACCTGTATCGGCCTGGTTATAAATTTTTCCATTCTCTTCCAGTTGACCGACTGAATGACTGCAGGATTATTTCCTATAGACAATCTGCCACTCCGGATATCATCGAGAAAGTCAGCGAGGATGATGTCCTTGTCGTTGATCTTTTCATTGAATTTGTCATTCGCTGTATCGGCGTCTTTTTTAAACATAACCTCGACATGGGGGATGAGCCATACGGATTCATCTTCTGCCTTTTCTTTAGGCATCAAAAAACCTTTGAGATTTGGTGGGTCTTGCAAAGTTGCAATCTTGAACCATGACGTACTCCGGGCGTTGAAATGCACGACCTTGGCCAGGAGAATTACGGGATCGAGATCGTCAGGCCTGATTTTCCAGCGGTTCTTTTGTATCACCAGACATGCAACGAGCCATCCTGTGGCTGATATGAGGATGCCGGTAAACAAAGAGAATGACCACATAAGGGTAATGTCGATAAAGCCGTACCCATAGAGGAAGTTCCGCCTCCCGAACGGGGTGATGCTCGTATAAAACGGATAGAGCACTCCCACCATGGCGAGCGAAAAGGTTATTGCCACGACCCAGAACCTGAAATCATCTTTTTTGGCGCTGCTGAGCCATTCCGGATAACTCTTTTTGTAAGGTTCAGGCACGATCCAGGGCCAAGTCAAGCCTGCCGCGATCAGTATGATGAAACCCGGGAGAACCAGAAAGGTAACTGCGTTCTGCAAAGCCCCGAGAATCTCGTTTTCTCCATATGCATTAACCTTGAACTCATGCGATACCGGTATACTGGTACCGAGTGATTTCCCTTGTTTTCCTTTTGCCAGGAACACATTAAACAACAGCATATGTTTACCGGGACGCAGCTGGTTTTGAGCTTCAATAAAAATGCCATATGTGCCTGAGGCGCCTGGAATGATCGAGATGCTGTCGGGATAAAGCAGTGAATTCTTTATGTCTGGTTGAGTCTTGAGAGTGTCATTGTAGGGAGGAGTCAGGAAAAACGCACCTGGATATGCTGGACGGATGTGCAGAAATTCGGGGTATTCAGCAATATCGATTTTCTTGACAGTGAGGAGGGAATCAGAAAGATTTTTAACGACGATGTAAATGAAACCCGGACGATAATCGCTGAGTTCGTTCAGCGACGAGTGAATCGAGACATCGGCGACAGGTGCCTTCGTCATACTTTTGCTGGAATCCTCTCTCTTGCTTTTTCCGGAATCCGCCGCGTTGGCCCTACTGGCCAGCAAGCATACCAAGGTCAGCATGACCAGCACAAATTTCCTCACAAGATGGTCCCCCCAATGATTAGCAACCAGTCCGGTTTATGCATCGGACAGGCACTGCTTCATTTTTATATCCGATTCTGTCGCAAGCTTTTTTCTCACAACACTTATCAACAGTACCTGTTTTACCCTCAATCGCTTGTGCGGCAAACTATGTCAGGTATGTGTATGACCAGTGCGGTCACCCCCACAATAACCACATTCAGACAGTGGTGTCCGGTTAAAATAATGCCAGTTGAGATACCGGATCCCTCACCTTTTTGAGAGATTGTTCTTTGAGAGATAAAATATCGATCAACAAGCGCTGCTCCATGACGACTGCGGCGATCATTCTGGTCAATTCTTGTAATGAATGACGGTATTTCGTCTGGAACTTGATATAGGATAACAGCAGGTAATAACACATGGCTACCCAGATCTGAGTCAAAACGGCGTTCTGGCTGGTACCAAGGAATGATTTGATTTTCAGGTTCTGTTTGATCCACCTGAAAAATGTTTCGATCTGCCAGCGTGACTTGTAAATGGCTGCTATCGTTGAAGCTGCGAGTTTCATGTTGTTGGTGATGAACTCATACTCTTTCCCGGTATTCGGATCAATATAGCATACCAGACGAAGCGCTTTGGGGTATTTCACCCTCGTTTGTTCAACAACCAGTTCAATTTTTTCGTCTCGTGTAACCTGTTTGTGTTTTATGGGCTGATGCTGTCCGATGATTCGGTACTGAATGTTTGTTTTTGAGCGGGTCACAAACCAGACCTTGCGCTGATTAAGGGTGTACAGCCACTTGAAATCGATATAGGCCCGGTCAAAGGAAATTATGCTGTCCGGTAACAGGTGAAAATCAAGTTTCTCTTCGCTTCTTGCCACCCGGACATCATGGCGTTTGCCATCGGTCATCACCATGAATGCAGGTAGCGAGCCACGATGATCATAGAGGTAGTGCAATTTAATGGCTCCTTTGCGTTGACGGAATTCTGCCCAGGGAAAAACACTCAAGCAGAGATCAATGACGGTGGCGTCCATTGAGAACAGTGGATTCTTGAAACGGAACTTATGGTCAGGAGTTACTGACCGGCACTTGTCAAGCAGTTTGTAGAACAGGCCCTCATAGATTTGATGCGGACGGTTTTTCATGGCGTCAGACAAGGTGCTTCGTTTTATGTTTTCGAGACCGAGGTGGTACCATTTCTGAGCATGGACGCCAAGGCTTGTTTGAATGCCTCGCAGACTGTCATGACCGACAATCTGTGCATAGGATAGCGTGATCAGCTGTTGCCAGCCTGTGAAATACTTTGTGTAGTGGTTGCTTTGGTGCTGCTTCTCGAGTTTCTCGAATTCGTATCGAGGAAAAATCTTTAGCAACTCACCGAGCATCGTTGTAACTTGTTTCATGGTCTGGAACTCCTTGTGGATAGCGCTGATATCAATCGTTTGGTCACTTTTAATATCACCGTTTCTCAAGTGTTTTTCAGACCTTTTTTATTTTTTGCCGGACACTACTGTATGGGAATGAATAAAGATGTAATTCGCCCATCAAG
>CAIQSY010000147.1 GCA_903874585.1 uncultured Chlorobiaceae bacterium
GATTCAGGCGGCAAATCGGGAGGGCAGAAGGAGAAGCTCGCCTACACCGTCCTTGCCGCCAGCCTCGCCTATCAGTTCGGTCTGGAATGGGGTGCCGTGCGCTCGCGATCCTTCCGTTTTGTGGTTATTGACGAGGCTTTCGGACGCGGCTCCGACGAATCGGCGCAGTACGGCCTGCAACTCTTCGCCCAGCTCAACCTGCAACTGCTCATCGTTACACCATTGCAGAAAATTCACATCATCGAACCCTTCGTCTCCAGCGTCGGCTTTGTGCATAACGCGGAGGGGCGCTGCTCGGTGTTGCGCAACCTCACCATCGAAGAGTATCTCGCCGAAAAAGAGAAGGCGGTGGAATGAGCTGGACAACCCCCGCCGAACTCAAGGCTCAGGTGCAGAAGCTCTGGGATCGGGGCCTCATCCTCTCCGCTATGATTGGCGGCGAATCAGTTTTTCCCCGTCGCCTGACGCTGAAAGGGCCCGACTCCAGAGAGTTAAGCAACTCTTTTGCCGAAGTGCGCGACTGGATTGCGCGGCTCTCGGGCGCATCGAAACAGTACCGGATTGTCTGGCGCAGCGTCAACCACCGCATTCTGGGAGCCAATGAACTTCCGGCGGAAATCTGGATTGACACGCTGGACGATGCCCTCGGCCTGATTGGCAAGCGGCAAGAAACTCGGCAGTTTGCCGCCATGATCAAGCTCACCCGCGACTGGCAGCCAGCACTGCTCCCCTGGCTCGAAAAACGCCCCCTGCGCGCCCTCGAGCTTGCCGAAGAGTGGCCTCGTATCCTCTCCATTGTCGCCTGGCGCCTCACACATCCTCAACCAGCCATCTACCTCCGCCAGATCGACCTGCCCGGCGTGCACAGCAAATTCATCGAAGGGCACCGGGGCGTGCTTGGGGAACTCTTCGACCTTGTCCTCCCGCCGGAGGAGATTGACGCAACAGCCACAGGAGCCGGAGGGTTCTGCCGCCGTTACGGCTTTCAGGACAAACCCCAGCGGGTGCGCTTCCGAATCCTCGACCCGACACTGGCGCTACTCCCTACGGAGAACGATCAGGATATCACGATGACGCAGGCAACCTTTGCTCGACTGGAGCTGCCTGTTACCAAGGTCTTCATCACCGAAAACGAAATCAACTTTCTCGCCTTCCCCGATGTTCCAGAGGCGATGGTGATTTTTGGAGCTGGCTATGGGTTCGAGAACTTGGCCTCAGTCGAGTGGCTGCATGACCGCGTTATCCATTACTGGGGAGACATCGACACCCACGGCTTCGCCATCCTCAACCAGTTGCGCAGGTTCTTTCCGCACGTGGCTTCCCTTCTGATGGACAGGGAAACGCTGATGGAGCATCAAGCGCTTTGGGGCGTTGAACCGTCTCCCGAAACTGGTGCACTCACGCGACTGACTGGTGATGAGAGTGTGCTTTATGATCAGTTGCGTCGGGATGAGCTGGGCAGGCACATACGGCTGGAGCAGGAGAGGATTGGGTTTGAGTGGCTGGTTGGAGTGCTGGGAGCTTTAGGGAGAGTGTGACAATGAACTAAACACAATTAAAACCCGTACCCCCGATTGACCCAATAATGCCAATCTTCAACTGCCTCCTGTGTCGCATCATCCGCCTCAACTACGGCAATCTGTGCCAGTGGCACGCCCAACTCGCGACCATGCCGCTTGACCTCTGCTCATAACATCACGGCTTCCTCAAAAATAATTTTGCTCGAACCTGTTCCCACGGAACTGCCGCGGAAGGATCTGCACGGTGTTCGGCAACACGACGATGTAACTCAGCCATTTGTGCTTGTGACAACTCAACCATATTTGACACATCGGCAGCAATGCTGTCCCAGATGTCTTCGACGAGCTGAATGCGCTCGGAAACGGAGAGTTTCAAACCAATAAATTTTAACAAAATTCAGAATAGTAAGTGGAGGGTGTTCACCAGGAGCAAAGTACATACGAATGATAATTCCATAAGCCATTCTTGCCAGACCGAGTGCTGAAAGACGTTTGAACAGGCTTACGTCAACATCTTCACCATCATCGAGAGGCTCAATCATGCCCCACCCCTCATACGTTCATCGGTCAGCCAGGATATACGGAATCAATCCTTTGTCATAACCCTGCTCTGTTTTTAGCTTAAAATTTCATTATCCAACTTCTTTTCCAGCCATAACAAGGGTTGGTGGCGCACCCAAATGCCTTCCTGCAAGCAGCACATTCCAATAGAGCCATTCAAAACCGAGTTTGCCTTGCCAGTTCATCTTTGTCTCCTTCAGAAGACTGAATGGACCAAGTTTAGGCATCGGGAATTTACCTGGCAGGGGCTCTATCTTGTAGTTAAAGTCAATCAGCGAAGAAGTGCCTTTAGAATAAACAATAAAACATGTCGAATGTCCATCATATATCTCTTCAGGCTTGGTGCCATGTATTTCAGCCATAATATTGAACACTACAACGTCTGCTTCATAATGGGCAACCGAACCAGCTTTGGACGTTGGAACATTGGTAGCATCACCAATAACATAAACATTGTCGTGCTTCAATGCCTTCAGCGTATTGTGATGCGTCGGCACATAGCCAATACTGTCATCCATACCTGATTTGCTGATTACCTCATCCCCAATGGTCGTCGGGATAATTACTAAGGTATCAAACGATACTTTATCGCCTTGTACAGACTCGATATACTTCTCTTTTCCGTGCACAGCATTAAGCTCAAAACCCGGAGTGATTTTGATATTTTTGCTCTTTGCTGCTTCATTAAAAATCGCTGTTGCTTTAGGTTTTGTAAACGCACCGGAAAGAGGCGTAACCAGCTCAATCTCCGTCTTGTTTCTGATACCTTTTTTCTTGCAAAACCAGTCAGCCATAAAGACAAATTCGATAGGTGCAACCGGACATTTAAACGGAAGTTCAGCAATATTCAGCACCAGTTTTCCGCCATCGAACTCTTGCAAGCGTTTGCGAAGCAGGTTAGCAGACTCAATGGTATAAAATGAAAACGCATTTTTGCCCCAAGCATCCATGAGACCATCATTCTCCTCAGGAACAATCTTACATCCCGTAGAGATAATCAAAAAATCGTACCCAAAGGTGTGATTTCTGGTCTTTACCTCCTTCTTGTCAGGATTAATATGAGTAATTTCATCAATCACGAAATTAACGCCTGGCATAATATATTTTTTCCTTGAGCGTACCAGTGTCTTCGATTTTTGAAGGTCAAAAGCAACAAAGAGTAAGCCGGGTTGGTAGATATGCTGATCATCACGGTCAATAACCGTTATCTCCCACTCAGGTGGCAAATGCCTTCTCAAGTTATTGGAAACAATCGTCCCACCAGTGCCGCCGCCTAATACCACTATCTTTTTTGACATTATCTTACCTCCTTTTTTTCAATCAAACAATTTCACATACTTTTGAAAAGTTAACAATTGAATATATAACTATATTGTTATTAATTTCTTTAAAAGTTTTAAAACAAAAATTACAATAAAAGAGACAAGATCGGATACATCCTTATCCAACCAGTCGCCTAATAAACAGTAGAGAAGCTGGCTTTGGGGGCATCTTCATCCGTCAACGTTTGCCAAGCGAAAAAACAAGAACCGTGTTACACTGTACCAGTACAAATCCAGCTCACATAAAATTTTACAGTCTCATTTCTAAAGGCTCATCAGTTGCCTGACTCCTTGCTGAACGAAGAGAAAACAACAAGCTTTCCAGCACTGATAACGTCGGCCGCCGCGCCGGGAATATCACCTTCAGAGAATTTTGCGGTTGCTCTGGCAGAATATGCCGTTGCTGATTTGGGATCCAGTTCAATAGCCTTCGTAAGGTCAGTAATGGCCCCCTTATTATCTCCTGCTGTATATTTGACTGCAGCTCTGCCAACATAGACCTTCGCCGAAGTGGAGTCAAGTTTTATTGCTTTTGAAAACTCGGCAATTGAACCCTCGACAGCGCCACTGCCAATCTTTGCACCCGTACTCAGTACACTGTTTTTTGACTCATCTGACACGTTGTCGCAAGCTGAAAAAGTCATAACCATGAGAGCGATAAACGAAAAAGAGAGTATTCGAAATGGGTTTTTCACTGACGACCTCTATTTTATAATAGTTAATGAAGCATTGTGCTTGTGATTATTCGAAACATTTTCGACCGTCCACTCTACTCTTCGCCGGAATTTTGCTTTACGAACAGTGCAGTCCTCTTTTTCACAAATTTCACATGAAAAGTCAAGACATCCATCCGTATGGACAGATAACTCGATAGTTTCACAAAAACTTTCGTTGACCAGTTGGCTGAGTTTGTCGATTTCCCGATGAGCTTCGTGAACATTGAGGTACCAGGGAACCGTGAGATGGCAGTCAAGATGGAGTGTGCTGCCGTACTTTATAATGCGCATATTGTGCAGATCAATCCATTCCAGAGAACGATGAGCCTCCAATAAATCGACTATTTTTTTCAGTAACTCTTCGTCTGCCTCATCCATAATTCCTCTGAGAGAATCACGAATAATCTTGTAGCCGGTATAGACAATAAGCAGGGCAAACAGCAGGGCAACAACGCTGTCCAGCCAGACCATTTGTGTAAAAAAGAGGAGAATCAGTCCGAGAATAATGCCAATCGTAGAGTAAGTATCTGACTGGAGATGTTTTCCACTGGCAATAAGGGCAAGAGAGTTGTTCTGTCGTCCTTTTTTTACGGCAATTGCACCAACAACATAGTTTATTATCGCAGTTACCGTTATCAAGAGTATGCCATAATCAAGCTTGCCAATTGGCTCTGGAGTACCAAGAAGGTTTTTAATGGCCTCATAGATAATTAGTAAACCAGCGAAGGCAATCAATGTTCCCTCAATTGCCGCTGAAATAAATTCCACCTTTCCATGCCCGTAAGGATGGTGACTATCTTTTGGCTTTGCCGAGATAGAGAGGCTGTATAATCCTATAAAGGCGCTGGTAACATTGACCGTACTCTCCAGTGCATCGGTAAGAATAGCTACTGAATTGGTCAGATACCATGCGCCCATTTTAATGACAAAAAGTAAAACACCGGTAACCGCGACAATCTTCTGAAAATTATAATTTTGTTGTGCTTTTGTCATGATGCTGCCACACTATTGATGCGATAATTAATCAAACAGTTCGCCAAGAAATCCGAGCGCGCCACCTTTTCTTTTTCTCTTTCCCGTTCTTGGATCAATATAATAATCGTGATCATCGTCATGGTGACCATGATGCGACTCTTCTTTACGATATTCTCGACCATAATCCGCCGTGTGCGGCTGAGGCGCGGCCCGTTCAATTATTTTATCCAGCTCACCCCTGTCAAGCCAGACACCCCGGCATGATGGGCAATAATCAATTTCAATACCCTGACGTTCAGAAAGAAGCAGATCAACATTACAAGCGGGACATTTCATGGTATTCTCCTTAGTAATTGAGTGGTAAACATTTCAAGATAACTGAATACAAAATTGAACTGCAAAATTGAACAGTCACTTTCTTTCATGTGCAGACAATATAGTACCCTTCATCTTAAAAAAGCTGAAAGCAAAGCTTAAGAAACGCTTAAAATCCTCTTCCATTGCTCTTTTTGAAAGAGAGCTGAATACATTTTTAAGTGATTTTTAAGGCACGCTTCAGACTGCTTTAAGCAACGGCAATTATCTTGTTCATAGAAGTTCATCATGCCTGAACAATTGCCTGAACAATTCTGAACGATGTGGAAATCACTCCTTATACAGCGAACATTGCCTCTGTCGCTCTCGTATTTGCTGCTTATCATTGCTGCAATAGCACTCGATTATCTGCTGCACAGCATCAACCTTGTATGGATAGGTCGATATTTTGGTATAATCGGCACACTTTTTCTGGCGCTCTCTTTTGGCTATTCCGCCCGCAAAAAGAAACTCATTAAAAACGGAGCGCTCAAGTTTTTTCTTAAATTTCATTGTTATTCTGGATGGGTAGGGACACTGATGATTCTTGTCCATTCAGGAATCCATTTCAACGCTATTCTGCCCTGGGCGGCAACGGCGCTGATGATGATTGTAACGGCAAGCGGTCATGTCGGGCAATATTTGATAAAAAAGCTCAAGGAGGAGATGAAGCTGAAAATGAAGCAACTTGGTATTACTGCCTCCGTCGATGATGAGCTGGAACAGCGACACTATTGGGACAGCGTGACCATTAAAGCTCTTGATCAATGGCGTGGAATGCACATGCCACTGGTCTCTTTTCTTATTGCTTTAACGACCATCCATATTTTTGTCATATTTTTCTTCTGGAACTGGAGATAAAAAGGTGAAACCTCTACTCGTTTTTATTGCGTCAGTGCTTATCCTTGCTGCACTTGCCATCGCATTCCCTCATGTCATGCTCAATCCCGGTCAGCTTACAAACGGGCATAAAACACTCGACCACAATTGCCTCGCTTGCCATACGCCGTTTCGTAGTGTCTCATCAGTGCAATGTATCAGTTGCCATAAACAGAGCGACATCAGCGTTAAAACTGTCGCCGGTGCTCTCCTGCCAAAAAAGAGCAGCAAAGCTCTTTTTCATAAGGGTCTTGCCGATAATTCCTGCATTGAGTGCCACACCGACCACCAAGGTAGAGTTGCCACAAAAGCACTCAAAACGTTTAAGCACGAATCGCTTTCGCGCTCACTCAGCAACAATTGCATCACCTGCCACACCAATCAGACACCGAAAGATGCACTTCATAAATTCGCAAAAGGTAATTGCACTGAGTGCCACACAACAAAACAGTGGAAACCAGCTACTTTCGATCATAAAAAAATTACAGCTTCCGCAGCAAAAGAGTGCATCACGTGCCACAAGGCCGACCAGCCGAATGATAAACTCCATCTGAACGTCTCGACAAACTGTGTCGATTGCCACCGCACTACCAAATGGAAACCGGCGACCTTCGACCACAAAAATCTTGCTGCAACTGGTGGTAAAGCCTGCATCACGTGCCACAAGGCTGACAGACCAAGCGATAAACTCCATCTGAACGTTTCGACAAACTGTGTCGATTGCCACCGTACTACCAAATGGAAACCGGCTACTTTCGACCACAAAAATCTCGCTGCAACTGGTGGTAAAGCCTGCATCACGTGCCACAAAGCCGACCAGCCGAATGACACGCTGCACCGTCAGTCACAAGCTGGCTGCGGAACGTGCCACAGCTCGGCAAAGTGGAAACCGGCCACCTTCGACCACAACCGATATTTCAGGCTCGACAGTGACCACAGAACAAGCTGCAAAACTTGCCACACCGATCCCGGGAATTACAAACAGTACACCTGTTACAGTTGCCACGAGCACTCTTTATCGAATATTGCAGCCGAGCATCGTAAGGAGGGAATCGTCAATTATCAGAATTGCATGAAGTGCCATCGCAACGGAAAAGCGGAAGAACGAGGTGATGATTAAAAAATGAAACGGGTGAACTATATTGTGTTCGATAGTTCACCCGTTTATGATTACTCCTCGTCACGGTAATAACCCTTAACCTGTTATGGAAAAAGAACAAACAGCACAAAAGCATCAGGCACCGTTCACGCTCCCTGACCTTCCACCAGTTGCAACAATACTTTTGCCAGTTGTGGGCATTCCACTCGCACTCCATGCTTTATCAGGTGCAGCAGTGGCACTGTTCACCTTTGCCTTCGGGAGCCAAGCGCTTGGAATAACCAAAGAGAAAATACTTGACTCCGCTGAGGAGGGACTGAATAAACGGCTGAACAAGCGCCCAGCCGTGTCGGAAACAACGCTATAAGACAACCTGAAACGCTGCCGCATGCGCCGTAGAGACAAGGCATGCCTTGTCTCTACATCATCCAAAAATTCAAAATCCATCATCTTAAAATGCCAGCCATGCAAGCAAGCCGAGGGCGGCGATGCCTCCAAGTATTTCGCCTGTTCCGATGTCGGATGAGTGGTTGCCGGCGTAAGGGTCGGCGGTTTTAAAGTCGTACGTTGTGGTTCCTGAATAGGTATTACCTGCAAGATCGACTACTGCGCCGTTATCAATGGTTACGGCGTATGTTGTATTTGGGGCGAGATCGGCATCGGGATTGATGACCAACTTATCGCCCGCAATTGAGATGGTGGCTGCTACGGTTGCGCCTGTTGCTGAACCGGTATGCAGCGTCACTGAACCGGCAGTTACGGAGGCAAGCTCTTCACTGAAACTGAACTCAATGTCAGCACCTACAGGAACCGATGTTGCGTTGTCAGCCGGAGTAAACATTTCGACGGCCGGAGCAAACGTATCTTTTGAGGAGGTGAACAAAACACCCTTATCGACATACCCTTTTGCCAGCAAACCATCAGCAACAGCTACTGATTCAACCATAATTTGCGTATCGCCAGCACTATTGAGGTAAAGATGGACGTCAAGTGCACGAGATGGAGCGCCTGCGGGGAGCACGTAGCCTAAAGTGTCGGGCTGCTGCTCGTAGCAGGAGTATGGCACTTGATCGGCATTAACACCATAGAAGTAGTCACCGGTGATTGGGTTGTACCATGTGTACAGAGGAATTGCTCCGGCAGTTGTATTGGTTACACCGTAAAAGTCAACCGCTCCCGGTGTTGGATAGGTTGTGTAAATCGGTGTCACGGCATCAGCCGTCACCTTCACCATAACACCAGGATCATAAATCTTGCCGACAGCAGGATCGTTATCACCAAAAGCGTTATCGGTGATAATCAATTCAATGGCAACAATTTTATCCCCTTCAAGAATAAAGCGGGCGCCATCATTATCGCTTTCGGGATTATGCCGCGTAAAGTCGTACCAGCCTGATTTGGTAATAACATGGCCATCGAGGTCAACAAGATTCGGCATGGCATCAATCGCAGCTTGCGACACGTACTTGATGTAAGCGTTGGCATCAGCAGTAGTGAGGCCGGATGCACGCACATCAATCACGACCTTCACCTGGGTTCCATTGAGAGGGTTCCCGTCAATATCGACTAAGGTATCAACCGAACCGTCATTGTTGGTTTTGCCTTCAATGCCAAAGCGGATTGGATCCCACGGCGTGGTAACAGTGCTGTTATCAACCAGCGTGACGGTATTGGTAACTGAACCGTCGCTGTTGGATGTACTCTCAACTTTGGTTGTAGCGTCAATATCTTCATAATTCTTAACCTCAATATTGAACAACTGAGCTACAGTAGAAATTTCACTATCGGTAGCTGTTACTGTATCTACTACGCCAATGGAGATAATGGCTTTGCTGTCGGTCAGCGTGCCATTGTTGCCGTCTGTAAAATCTTCAGTACTGCGCCATGCGAGGGTTGCAAGGGCGTTTTGCAACGCATCCTGTTCACCGTCACCATTTAAGTCGCCAAGGTCAGCGCTGCCGATGCCCTGCGATGCTGCAAGTGTTGCCAGCGCCTCTTCAGTGGTTGGCGTAATGCCATCGAGGTCAAAGTCGTCATCAAGATTGTCCGTAGAGGTTGTTAC
>CAIQSY010000148.1 GCA_903874585.1 uncultured Chlorobiaceae bacterium
CCAGAGGAAAAAAGAGCAAAAAAAGGAGCTACTACAGCGGAATACCTCTGCCTGACTGCCCCAGCATGCGATTGCTCCACTTTGCTGCACCGCCTTCATCGGCACAAGCGCAATTGCACCCGCAAGCAACAATCCTACCACACCAAATGCCATCCATCTCTTGAAACTACTCTCAATAAAAGGAGAGAGAATCGAATCGAAGAGCTTGTAGTAACCGGTTTTGGTAATATCATACTCTTCATGATGACCATCCACGGTTTTCAACAGGCGGAATGACAGCCATGGCGTTGCAATCAAGGCAACAAGCAGGGAGAAAATCATCGCCAGCGAAGCGCCAATCGGCATCGGGCTCATATAAGGACCCATTAAACCAGAAACAAAAACCATCGGCAGCACTGCGGCTATAACCGTAAATGTTGCCAGAATAGTCGGATTGCCAACTTCATTAATAGCGGTAATCGCCGCCTGCAACTTTGGTTGACGCTTCATCGCAAAGTGACGATGAATATTCTCTGCAATAATAATTGAGTCATCAACCACAATACCCGTCACGAAAATCAACGCAAACAGCGTCACTCTATTGAGCGAGTAATCAAGCAGATAATAGATTAACAGCGTCAGTGCGAAGGTAATCGGCACAGAAGCAAGAACCACAAGAGAACCTCGCCATCCAAGGAAAAATCCCACAACAATGGTTACCGCAACAACAGCGATAATCAAATGCTCAAGTAAAGTAAATACCTTTTCAGATGCGGTTTCACCATAGTTTCTTGTTTCACTGACAGTAATATCTCCAGGAATCACGCTCTTCTTCATCCCGTCAACCGACGCCATAACCTTATCGGCAAGTACTGAGGCATCACCACCTTTACGCTTGGCAACAGTAAGTGTCACAGCGGGATACTCGCCTGACGCGGAACCTTTCGGTGCAGCAGCAGCAAAGCCAAAGTAGTTATAATTGGTTACCTCTTCAGGACCATCAACAACCGTTGCAACATCGCGGAGATAGACTGGCGATGCACCGTAGAGTCCAACAACAATATTGCCGACTTCCTCTTTATTCTCAAGAAATTGCCCAGTACGAACAGTAATATCCTGCGCCGGCTGTTCAAATTTCCCCGAGGTCATTTGACTGTTGGTCATCTGAATTTGACGGGCAATTTGCAAAGGACTGACGTTATACTGCTGGAGTTTCTGCTTGTCAAGTAGAACTCTTACCTGTCGTTTCAAGCCACCTTTTAGCTCAACATCACCAATATTACTGATTTTTTTAAGCTCATCAGCAACTGCCGAAGCAGTTTGACGAAGTTGATATGCATCCTTGTTCTTACCCCAGAAAGTGAGATTAAGTACCGGTACATCATCAATCGAAACCTTTTTCATCAATGGAAACTGAACGCCTTGCGGCATCTTATCCATATTTTTCATCAAGGTTGACCAGAGCTTCACCATACTTTTCTCTGCATCTTCACCCACCTTATAGCGCACAGTAACCAGCGCAACATCGCGCATTGATGTGGAATAGACATAATCCACGCCGGGAATTTCAGTCAACGTCTTCTCAAGTGGCTTGGCAACACACGACTCAACCTCTGCAGGTGTTGCACCTAGATAAGGAATATAGAGATCAACCATTGGCACCACAATCTGCGGCTCCTCTTCTCTTGGGGTCATAAACGTGGCCATAATACCGACCAAAAGAGAAGCCAGCATCAACAGCGGCGTAATCTTTGAATTGATAAACTGTTTGGCAAGTTTACCTGCTATACCATCATGCATTGGAGCTATCCTTCTGAGTTAATAAAAACAATCAGTTCCCTTTATAGTATTCAAGTTCACTACGAGAGACGCAATAATCATACTTCGCCTGATTCAAGCGCATTTTTGCATACACCCATGCTTGCTCGCGCATCAATAACTCAAAGGTCATTGCCATGCCGGTTTTATACTGTTTGCCGATATAATTAAGACTGGTCGTTGCCGCGTCTAATGACGTTGATGCTATGGGAATACGCTCTTTAGCGGTCTTTAACGATCGGAGCGCCGTACGAACCTCAACCGAACTGTTGCTCTTTGCTGCCTCATAATTATACGTTGCCTCATGCGCTTTTGCTTTCGCCTCCTGAAGACGACCAGTCGTAGCCATACCATCAAACACATTCCATTGCATATTTAAGCCAGCCGACCAACTTGATCCACCATTCAAAAGAGCATCGCCATGTAAATCACTCTGTAAAAATGCGTTTAAGCGAGGCATTCTCGACTCACGAATCATCTCCTCCTGATACCCATTGACTTGTTTAAACATTTCATAAGCCTTTATATCTGATCGCTTTAATAATGACTCGCTATTTCCCTCATTGGGCACCACCGTATCAACAACAAAATCACCAGTAGGAATAACGACGACATCAGCATCAAGATTCAGCATCACTCGCAACATATCCGTCGCATTTTTAACAGCATCCTGCAACATCATCTTCTGTTCCTGAAGCTCAGCGAGACGCACTTCGGTGGAGAGCTTATCCGATTTTGTCAAAAATCCAGCGCTATAACCTCTTGAAGCTTCCGCACTGTAGCCCTGCATTGTCTGGATCGACTGATCAACAGCCTCAATATTTTTACGCGCAAGAATAAGCCCGTAATAAATCTTGCTCACCTGCAATCCAATCGTCTCTTCAGTCCTACTTGCCATAAACTCCATACCAGTTTTGGTACTCAGTGCCATATTTTTACCCGGAGCAGCATCAGCATTATAAATCGGCTGCGTCACCTGCAATGATGTATGGAAATCGTTAATAACATCAGCGTTATTCAGCTTCGATGGCATAAAATCAGCCTGTTCTATAGTATTGTGCTGAAGCTTGAGCACAAGGGCAGCTCCAGGATCATTAGTGACAAGAAACGTCTCAGATAAAGTAACTTTTGGTAACGAAGATTGACGAGTCTGAACAACTCTTCCTTCTGCCTGATCAACTCTGCTTCGAGCAGCTTTAACCATATAATTATTTTTACGAGCCATTGTAACGGCATCTGAAAGCGAGAGCTTCAATGTTTTATCAGCGGCAGTTGCCTGCAATGGCGAGGCTAAAACGCCAGCCAGACAAACAATGAACAAGGCTTTATATAGTTTCATAATCTCTATTATTGTTTCGAGATAAGTTTTAAAATCTTTTCCACATTTTTTGAATCATCCATGCTCAAGCACTCTTTAAGATTACGATGGAGCACAAGAGCAAACGTATTATCAAGCGCAGCTTTCGCAGCCTGAAACTGAGTAATAATCTGGGAGCACTCTTCCTCTTTTTCAATCAACCTTATCAAACCCTCGACCTGACCACCAACCTTCTTTAACCTGATAATCACATCACGCATTGAACTCTCTGATTCACTCATAAAAGTTAAGCAAGCAACATTGTTAAGCAAGATATACCATTACCCCGTATGGGTATAAAATAGAAAAAAAAGAATACCATGCAAAGAATTTCTGGCTCAATGGAAATAAGAAGCTGTTATGATATTTTATAAAAAAATTATTTAGTACCAGCCTCAACGGCAAGCTCCGGGCAAGTACAACAAATATCTGACTGCACTTGACACAACATACTCTCTGTAGCCTGCTGCATAATCTGCGACATAATCGCATCACTCATAAACTTGAGAATGCCTTCAGGCATAAGATTAAGAGGAAAAGAGATTTGAAAATCGAGCGAAATATCAGTATCGAAATAGACTGAAGTCTTATTATCGTGCTGGTGCAGCAAACATATCTCGGAACTTGCCCTTCCTACAAAGGTATTGGTTGATGGCTTTTCAAATGGAGGATGGTCGTGTACCGCTTCCCACCGAATCCGTTTCCCTTTCCCATTGTAATGCTCACGATTTTTTATACGTTCAGCAGCAAAAATCTGACCATAACTATCATCAAGAGAAAAGTTCTCCTCATGCTGTCGCACAAAAAATACGGCAACAATAGGGTTACTACGTGGATCGGATACCTCAAAAATCCACTGAAATATATCTCGATCAACAATATATTTCACATTACTACAGTACGGATTGCACTTGAGTAACTTTTCATGATCTGCAAAATAGAGACCGGATTCATGCAGACATGAATCCAAAACAACATGTGCTTTACTTTTGCCAACAACTTCCATGATTTTATATATATAATCGCTAAAGGAATGAAGAACTCTGCTGTTTATTCAAACGACTATCAAAAAGATAAACGATAAGCAGTCGTAGAGAGTTCCTGAAAAAAAGCTGCCACAAAAAGCAAAAGAGCCTGTTTTTTTTAGCACAGAAAATTTTGTAGCTTTGTTAATAAGTAACTGTTACCAATGGGGAAAAACATTACTTTTTTGACCTAAGTACCAATAAAAAATCAGTTATAGGTTATAAACAAAAATAGAGACCTGATTATGCCCGACATTGCTCGCTATACTACACTTTTTGCCCCTTTGCTTTTTTTAGTTTCAGGAATTTTTATCGTCATGGTGTTGAGCAAATTTATTGGCAAAAAGTCTCCATTAAAAAAAGAGTAATAACCGACTTTTAGAACGTTAAGTAAACATAAAACCGAAAGCATTGGCTTTGCAAAAGTAAAAGCGACTCTTCATAAAACGTTATCTTCCCTCAAGTTTAGCGCGTGCTTCATCAAGCATTTCAGTAGTGATTTCCTTATAACCCCACTCCTCAGCATACTCCTCTGCCATTATTTTAAACTTTCCCTGAATAAAAGTGGGGGCACTATGAAGGCGATCTAATGCCTCATCCGTCCATTGAGAGGATGAAGTTCTCGTTTTTATTGTTTTTTGGTACTCGTAAAGAAGATCTTCGGTAAAATCATCAATTGCACCATCAGTAAGAGCAGAAGACGCAAAAATCTTTTCAACAAGAATTTTATTACGAATCAAGTGCATCTTTAATTGCGGCAAATACAGCACGGCTGCCATAGCTTCCGAGCTGCCACAAGTAAGAAACAATGCGATTTTTTTCCTTTTCAGGTGCTGCCTCAAATTCCCATGAATCAGGGATCCTAAAAGTTGTGATGCAACAACGAAATAATAGACGGGCGCGCCAAGAATCACAAGATCAAACTCTTGTACAAAACGATAGTCAGCATTCGCCCGGCATTTGGCTTTTTCCACATAAACACCCTCTTCAGCTAAACTCAAGCCAAGAGCGTCAATAAGAGCTTCGGTAAAACCACCAGAGGATTTACTGTCGTACAGAATGACAGCTTTCATATTCAATTAAATTTATAGAAGGTAAAAGAGAACTAACAAGTAAGAAGCAAAAGTGCGACAATAATTTAAATACTGCAACACCAAAGCTTTTACCAAATACAACAAAGAATTTCCAAAAAGTCCATACGATGCGTCGAGAACAATCAAAATTTGATGTCACATTAAACGTCAAGCCCATCACGCTCTTCTGAAGCATCACTTTCAGATTTTACAACCATCGTATTAACCGCCTCAACGACTTGCTTCAACACCGCATCCGCCACAAAAACACCAGCCCCACCAACCAGAACACCTGCAATCCCATGCAGTAAAATAGGCATACCAAGAGGCGAGAATACCAACGCCCCTCCAACTATACCACCAGCTTCTTTTAACATAACTCTCCTTATCAAGGTTAAATACGTTGAGCAATAATGACAAATTAACAGGAAAATTAACATCCTCTATGTACAGATAATATAACGCTCTGACAACATTTGCACAAACGCATTATCCCTTCATCAATCAAAGGTTTTCTTGGAGATTCATTGTTTGTTGTTTATACTGAGGGCGTTTTTTTATTATTCGCAATTGCCCTGATTTTTCTCTCCATTTTTCCATCACTAAAAGTCCGGTTCATGCGTATTCTAACGTTTACAGGCAAGGGTGGGGTAGGTAAAACCAGCGTTTCTGCAGCTACGGCTGTACGATTATCGGAGCTGGGCTATCGCACTCTTGTGCTCTCAACTGATCCTGCACATAG
>CAIQSY010000149.1 GCA_903874585.1 uncultured Chlorobiaceae bacterium
ACGACCTGCCGCGCTTTGAGGGGCGGTTCAAGGATCTGCTCAACGAAAATACCATCCGTGAGGTTGCCAATTTTCAGTCGCAACTGGCCCGTGAGCGAGAGACCATCAAGGAGCGCATTACCCGCCTCAATGAATCGCTCACGCAGATCGACTTCAATCCGGGCCGTTACATCACCCTCGAAGCGCAGATGAACCTCGATGCCGACATCCGTGACTTTCAGTCGGAGCTGCGTGCCTGCACCGAAGGTTCGCTGACCGGTTCGGATGACGCACAATATTCGGAAGCCAAATTCCTCCAAGTGCGGCGCATCATTGATCGCTTCCAGGGCCGTGAAGCGTATGCCGACCTCGATCGGCGCTGGACTGCCAAAGTGACCGACGTGCGCAACTGGTTTGTCTTTGCCGCCAGCGAACGGTGGCGCGAAGACAACACCGAACACGAACACTACGCCGATTCGGGCGGCAAATCGGGAGGGCAGAAGGAGAAGCTCGCCTACACCGTCCTTGCCGCCAGCCTTGCCTATCAATTCGGTCTGGAGTGGGGTGCCGTGCGCTCACGCTCCTTCCGCTTTGTGGTCATCGACGAAGCCTTTGGACGCGGGTCCGATGAATCGGCCCAGTACGGCCTGCAACTCTTCGCCCAGCTCAACCTGCAACTGCTGATTGTGACACCGTTGCAGAAAATCCACATCATCGAGCCCTTCGTCTCCAGCGTCGGCTTTGTGCATAACGCGGAGGGTCGCTGCTCGGTGTTGCGCAACCTCACCATCGAAGAGTATCGCGCTGAAAAGGAGAAGGCGCTGGAATGAGCTGGACAACTCCTACCGAACTCAAGGCACAGGTACAGAAACTCTGGGATCGGGGCATCATCCTCTCCTCCCTGATTGGCGGTGAATCGGTTTTTCCTCGTCGCCTGACGCTGAAAGGGCCTGGCTCCAGAGAGTTAAGCGACTCTTTCACCGACGTGCGCGACTGGATTGCCCGACTCTCCGGCGCAGCGAAACAATACCGGATTGTCTGGCGCAGCATTAACCACCGCATTCTGGGAGCCAATGAACTTCCGGCAGAAATCTGGATTGACACCTTGGACGATGCCCTCGGGCTGATTGGCAAGCGGCAAGAAGCCAGGCAGTTTGCCGACATGGTCACACTCACCCGCGACGGGCAGCCCACGCTTCTCCCCTGGCTCGCAAAACGCCCCCTGCGTGCCCTCGAACTGGCGGAAGAGTGGCCTCGCATCCTCTCCATTGTCGCCTGGCGTCTCAAACATCCCCGCCCAGGCATCTACCAGCGCCAGATCGACCTGCCCGGCGTGCACAGCAAGTTCATCGAAGGGTACCGTGGTGTGCTTGGGGAGCTGTTCGATCTCGTCCTGCCGCCGAAGGAGATTGACGCAACAGCCACAGGATCCAGTGGGTTCTGCCGCCGTTACGGCTTTCAGGACAAACCCCTGCGGGTGCGCTTCCGAATCCTCGACCCGACACTGGCGCTGTTCTCGACGGAGAGCGATCAGGATATCACGGTGACGCAGGCAACCTTTGCCCGACTGGAGCTGCCTGTTACCAAAGTCTTCATCACCGAAAACGAAATCAACTTTCTTACCTTCCCCGATGTTTCCGAGGCAATAGTGATTTTTGGAGCCGGTTATGGGTTCGAGAATTTGGCCTCAGTCGAATGGCTGCGTGACCGCGTTATTCACTACTGGGGCGACATCGACACCCACGGCTTCGCCATCCTCAACCAGTTGCGGGGATTCTTTGCGCATGCGGCTTCCCTTCTTATGGACCACGAAACGCTGCTGGAGCATCAAGCGCTTTGGGGCGTTGAACCATCTCCCGAAACTGGTTCACTCACGCGACTGACCGCTGAAGAGAGTGTACTTTATGATCAGTTGCGGAGGGATGAATTGGGTAGTCACCTACGGCTGGAGCAGGAGAGGATTGGGTTTGAGTGGCTGGTTGGGGCGCTGGGGAGAATACCAGAATGATAAACGATTTTGACAAAAATTTCCTTATCAAGCAAATCTATGTGTGACAAAGAAAACAGCAAAGAAGACCCAATCAATAACTTTGAAGTCGCATTGCGAATGCGCAATTTCGAAATTGAGCAGCTCGCCCAACGAAATAATTTTTTAATGGTGTTCCAAGGTGTTTTGTTCGCTGGCCTTGTACAATCAGACCACACAAAGCCAGTTGTCAGCTTCATGGTATGTGTCGCTGGTTTTGTTGTTTCCTTCTTTCAGGTCAGAATGGCAAGCGGCGCAAAATTCTGGCAAACTTACTGGGAGATAAAACTGCAAGAATGCGAATACGAGAACAGAAAGAAAAACGAACCCGAGTTATTTATCGAGGATAAAACATTCAAACCTGAGCATCTATTATTTTACCACAACGATTCAGCCGAAATATATGATACGCTGTACAAGAATAAGGTGAAAAATACGATGAAAAAGTGGAAATGCCCTTGGATAAAAAAGCAGGTGCTAAAAAAATATTCTGTAAGCCGAATTCCGATCTACGTCGGTATATCGTTTTCAATAATCTGGGGACTTCTTGTTCTGTGTACCATTAGTGACCATCCTCATTTTTCGGTTCCGAATTGTATTGTTGGGTTTCCCTCAAATTGATAAATCGCATAAAACATGAACATCAGCCAGCTTTTAGAGCAAGCACAGTTTGGAGATCTCGACACATGTAGAGAATGTCCTTTGTCTCCGAAACATAACATGTCTATTGCTTTTGGAACTAGCTGCACTGATCACGGTTTAGATTGGAGAAAAGAATCGCTTGCAAATTCAATATTTATCGCCCGCGACCCAGCTAATACTACGCCTCAAAAAACTGGCCGGCTTTGCATTGTTCACAATGCAGAAAATTCGACGGACAAAACAGCGCAAAACAGTCTTGATCTTTGGAAAGCGGCTGTATCTTTAAATGCAGAAAACACGGAAGCCAGTGAATATATAAAAAAAAATTACTGGGTCAATTCGATAATGCACGGAGTAACGGGCAAAGCTATCATGGAAACAGCAAGAAAACATTGCTCGAAAGTGCTTCAGGCACAAATACAGATGTTGCGTCCAAAGGTTGTTATTGCGGCTGGAACAGAAGCGGTAAATAGCCTCTATGACATTGGACTTATTTCTCGGGACTGGCAAGCCGTCCGTCTCAATTTCCATTACGGTGCTTACATGGAAAAGAACTGCTCATGGATTGATGATAAATCAATGAGCGTGTATTGTACCTATCACACCTCAGCGGGAAATGTGAACAGGACTATACCTCCATTATATAAACCTTTTGCCGATGACATTGAACAACAAATCAAGAAAAAGGTCGAAGCCAATAAACTTGATAATCAGGATTTAATCACCGCGTTTCTCTCTAAATACCACAATACGTCATACGCACCACATCAAGGCATGAGATACCTTCTCAATCACTGGCTGGATATTGGTGTCGGTATCCGTACAGCTTATAAAGATGCAACTTAACGCCGGTTTTAAGACAATCAATTTCCAACGCAATCGTATTCATTAGATATGAAAACTTTCTGGACGTAGTTGAACTACACAACATACAAGCACGAGCGGCTTTGCGATTTTTTTTTCAAATCTCAACTGCGATTCATGAAGACTATCAGTCGTCGAGATTCTGGCCCGCTTGAAAAGAGCAAATACATCGAAAAGATGAACACGCATTACTTCAAATGAAATGAATTCAGAATAATGATCGGTACATCATAGAGGTTTGTTAAGGACAACAGATCAATACAATGTGTTACATCTTGAAATGAACAAACCAAAGCGATGTTTTGCTGCTGATAAACATCGCCCTGTGATATTTATTCAGATAAATCATCAATTAGTCTTCTGGTATGTCGAAATTATCATGAGGGTAACTGACACATGCGAATTCGAGGCTGTTATTGCTTTTCCAGTAATGCAAATGGTGGTCACGATCTATGTCTCTCCGCCACGCCTCAGCACCATCTCTTCCTCTTTTTCGGTTAGGAGAACCTCCGCTTTTCCCTGTTCTCAATCTGTGGATAGCGTTCATATTGGTTCCCTCCAATGTTTCAACAATTGCGCGAAGTAAAGGACGTGCTAATTCAGGTTTAATGCTGATTCGTGCAACTATGCTCGACAAAAACTCATTGCCTATGATATCTTCAGATAATATGGGATTTGATGGGTTCGTTTTGTAAAAAGCAATCTTGATAGCAGCAAAAAGCTCACTATCGCTCGTTGCCTTTAAGAGTATTTCAGCTTCATCCACACACTCGAAAACACCTTGAATATCTTCAGCTACTAGGATATTTTCAACAAGGTTTTTTGCTGATTTCGATTGGCTCACACCCTTGCCGTCATAGCTAGGGAACCCACTAACCAATGCAGAAACTTTGATGCTTTTGGCTTGAGTTGCATGGAGAGCTAATACATAGTATGGTATTTTCTTTTTGCTAAGCGACTGTGATGCTGCCAGAAGGACGACACACCGCTTAAGATCGTTCTGAATTTGAACGCCAGGACAGTTCTTGAAAATATCGGGTTCCGTTGTAATCTGTTCAGCAGAGATCTCCTCGACTTCGATTCCTTTTTGTTCTAAAGAGTCCTCAATGTAGGAGGTTTGATACATTAGGTTTTGTACCAGTAATGCGACATCCTGCCAGTTATATTTTTCGACACCATTTCTTGAGAACATCTGCTTCATTGTTCCATAATCAGGGTAAAGATTATCTTCATACAGCATTTTATCTGCGAACTTGCTTGTATTCACATCTACCCACGAATCTCTTTGGAGTCCCTTCCAATCGAGAAGCCTCTCTACATACCTTTCAATGCTGGATTTTGTTGGCACTGCAGGAATAGCCAATACGCTTGCATCAATGGTTACATTGACCAGCACATTTTTTTCTTTTGGTTTTGAAGTTTCTTTCATTGAACAAAATGAAATCAATTATCCTTCCAGTTTTTAACGTCTTTTTGAGATGCTGCCCGCAAAATTCTTTCTGTTTCTTGTTGCCTCTCATCAAAAAAGCCTTCAGGCCAAACCAGAATACTGCCACATTCGTCAATCTTGATTTCACGAAATGTAGAGCTATCATTTTTGTTTTCGACGAAATAGACCTTTGCTGCATCATGCCAGGGAGAATCCTCAGAACCTTCGGCAATCCGAAGACGAATGCGGTTAATAATGTGCTCACTATGCGTTTCAACTAGGCATTGCTTGCCGAGCTGCGTCATAGAAAGGAAAAAATCAGCCAATCGAGACTGAACTTTCGGATGAAGATGCAATTCTGGCTGTTCAAAAATCAACGTTGTGTCGGTCTCCGCAAGTAAGCCAGACACAAGAATAGGTAAAACCTGACTAACACCTACGCCTACTTGAGTCAAGTCATTAATTTTGGAGCTATTACCAATCCGAACCCCAAGTTCAAGACCAGACTTGCCCTTATCGATGGTTTCTATTGTATCTGCAATACCAAGATATCCAAGCCAGTCAACAACAGCACCAACAAGAGAACATTCCATAGGCTCTGGAATATTCCCTGGTATACCAAAAGATGAAGAAGGTATGTATCGAATGATTTTACCTTTATGCCGTTCAAGAACCTCTGGTGTGTTTTCGCCTTTAAGACCAATAGAGTTTTCGTTTGAGTTCGAAGAGCGGGCATAGAAAGACTTAGGATAGGCTCGCAAAGGTCCGAGATAGTGTAATGACTTTGAAAAATATTCCTTGATATCTTCTATCGCCGCTTTGGCTTCTTGCTCTAGTGGGCAACTCTGATATTTAAAATAATTCTTATCGTCGTCCTTTTCTGTGTATTGAACATCAATTATAATCTGTGAAGGCAAGAAATTATGAACGATACAACCGATTGCCGTAAATTTACACTCCTTCGCTGCCGGGGGAGAAATAATGTAACCGAGTTCTGGAGAAACATAGGATTCCCCATCTTCAACATCATAGCTTAAACCATTACAAATATCTTTGTCCATATCTGCTGGCAACCATCGCTTTTTCGAAATAATCGTTTGAATGTCAGAGCGAGTTACGTTCAAAGAGTAGTGCTCTCCTATACCAAAATGGGAGCGACATAAATCTATACCACTGTTATCCCCTGTTGGCAAATAAGATTCTGCATCACTTGGTGCAACGGCTATCTCGCAATGTATTTTCTTCTTCAAAATCTCATCAAACGGAAGCAAGGTATCACTGAAAGGCACACATTCGAAGCCGATTACCAAAACCTTTGATGTACTGTTATCACTTATGTTTTCATTGAAATTTTTCAGCTTAATGAGATCCCCATTCAATACTAATGGACGAGAATGATCCTTATGTGAAAGTGTCTGAGCAATGAGCAGGATAGACTTTAAAATGGTGCTCTTCCCGCTACTATTTGCTCCAGAAAAGAGAGTTAAGGGGGCAAAATCAAGCTCTGTGTAATCACGTATAGACCTAAAATTACCCAACTTCCATTTTGTAATCATATCTGTTCTGGTTTTACAACACACGAGTTGCTGATTGATCAATGAATAAAGGTTTCACGTTTGAGAAGCACCGTTACTGTAGCTGACTACGGTATCAATTATAACGACCCATAACATGTTGTTTAAGCGCCATCGCCCGTATTCTTTTTTCAGTTTCTAAAAGGCCCTCCTCAAAAAAGCCCTCTGGCCAATCCTGAATAGCACCATATTCATTGATGCTCACTTCCCTGAATGACGAACCACTCTCTTTTTTTTCTACGAAATAGACTTTAGTGGCCTCTTGCCAAGGTGAGCTTTTGGAACCTTCAGCAATCCGGAGACGAATACGGTTAATAATGTGCTCACTGTGCGTCTCAACTAAGCACTGCTTGCCGAGCTGCGTCAGAGAAAGGAAAAAATCAGCCAATCGAGACTGAACTTTTGGATGAAGATGCAATTCCGGTTGCTCAATAATTAACGTAGTATCAGGTTTTGCAAGCAATCCTGCTACAATAATGGGAAGAACCTGACTGACACCGACACCCACTTGAGTCAGGTCATGATTTTTATTCCTGTTGCTCATGGAAACCTGAAGCTCATGGCCAAATTGATCTGAATCTTTGCTCTCAATATTTTGAGCCACGCCAAGGTAGTCCAGCCAGGCAGCAACAGCATCATGGAGAGAACACGTAACCGGAACGGGAATATTAGCTGAGTTGGAAAAATATGAGGGTGGTAAATATTGAATGTCGCGCATTTTTAGACTTTCAAATACTGCTGCCGTATTTTCCCCTTTCAAGCCAACATCTTCAAGATACGATGTTGAAGAGATCGGATATGATGACTCAGGATCAATTCTTAATGGTCCTATATATCGAACATAATCGGCAAAGAAAGACTTTAGGTACCCATTATCTTCGCTGCTATTAATCTGCAAGAGCTTTACCCCAACCTCTCCATTCCGTCTTACATCCAGAATCATCTCGTCAAGAAGTGCCTGAAATTTTTGGCTATCATAGAGCTTTTTCATAACCGCCTCCCAAAAACAAAATGGAGAGGTGTAATCTCCGTCAGTTAATCCACTCCATAAAACCGACAAGTTCACACTTTCTTCATCCAATATCGTTAAGAGGGCATCTTTAGGATCATCAAGTGACGGTGCAATAACATAATGAATCTGATCTATGCCTTTTACAATTTCTTGGATACATGACTTTATCTTTGTGGGAAGTGCACCATCTAAAAATTCGAAGGTACATATTTCCGGAAAGATTACATCTCTGATTGCCTCAATTTTTTCAATTTCAGTTTCAACTAACGATGTTATCAATACGGGTAAGAAATGCCAGAAAGAACATCCAATCGCCTCTGATCTATACAAAACCTCTTTATGATATATTTTGCCATAAGGCAGTTCAGCATAACTATACAAAAATTGACCCGATGAGTCCAACAAATGAAAATGACCGAAAATTTCTGAGATGTATAATCTATACAATGTTTCCCGATCCATCATATCTCCAAAATCACCATTACGCTGGAAACTTGCCCGATCAAGTTTCACATCATAATCCAATGTGCTCAGAACCTCTTCACGATATGGATTATCTATTAACTTTTGTTTATAATCCTTAGCCTCCTCTGTTGCTCGAACAGCCACCAACGAACATTTGTACGCATTATTATCAGTAATATTTTTTTGCACTGCGAGAGCAACCGAAGATAACGTTGGGCTTGAAGAAGAAGTCGATAGGTTAGCACTTGGTTTTGAATTATCTATACCAAATGCTATTTCGCAGGATATGAAAGAAATCTGCTCAACATCAAATCGACCATCAGAAATATTGTCTTTCGGTGGCTTAAGCTTCCAACCGATGATAATCTGATCTGACACGCTATCAGTACTTTTTATATCGCTGAATTGACCCAATTGTATAAACTTACCATTTAAGACGATCTGACGGGTAGGATCTTTATCTGAAAGTGTTTGTGAAATAAGCAGGATAGACTGAAGAAGAGTACTTTTACCGCTACTGTTAGTACCGGCAAAAATAGTCAGGGGAGCAAAGTCAAGCTGAGTTTCATCCTTGACAGACTTGAAATTGGCCAATTTCCATTTTGTAATCATAATCTACAGTAAATTTAAAACCGATGCATTGATACTATATGCTATGTCCTCGCAAGTCCTACTACTGAAGTTCATCCGCAAATTCCTAAATGCTCGTGAATGATTTTAATTGAGGGGGCTACAATATTTTTCAAATATTCCGTGTGATCATTGCTACCCCAATTGTCAGGATAATGAGCACTTGGGTGTGAAAACGCAGCTATAAATGACTCATGGGAGCCAAGTTTTGCCTTATACACAAAATCTGACACCTGACTGACCGAGTCAAAAGATTCGCTGATTGAAGGCCAGAACGTTTTCCCCTGAACAATTACAACAGAAGGCTCAAGAATATTCATGATATTACGAAAATGCCCACGACAGTTGTTCAACATCGTTTCCGTAGATAACCCTTTTGTACTACCATCACGCACGGCTGAACAGAGTAAGTAGTTGACAAGAGCAAATGCATCGAAAATATGAACGCGCTTGCCTTCAATCGACAGAAATTCAGAATTGTGATCAGTCCCGAGTGGAATACCGAAAATCAATCGAAGAGCGCTTGTTGTGCCTTTCATGTGAGGATTCCGGCCCTTATAACCTTGCCCCGCAGCAAACCGGCAGTCAAGTGCAGAATAGCTGAACATTTTCGATCGCGCCTGGCAATCAACACGGGCTGGAGGATGCCCATATTCTTGCCCAACGACAACGACACGTAATGGCATCCCATTGAATGAAACGCCGTAATATTTCCCTACGTGGTGAAGTTGCCCCTCGTAAAAGGCATCAGGGTGCGATGACTTACACGCATTATAGTGTGAACAGATAAAATCATCACCCAAAACATTATCGGTCAGATACTGTTCAACTGCGAGTATCTGCGCTTCTGACTTTTGCTTCTCGTATGTCGCAGTCATAAATTACAGGTCATCTGGTGAAAGGCCCGTATGCTTTGCAACGCGAGCCAGCATTTTGGGGCCGATTTCATCACCATCGTGGAAGGCGAAAACAAAATCAGGCCAGCCATTGCGGGAAAGTGTTTTGTGCGAACCGGTTTGTCGTTTGACTTTCCAGCCAAGACGCGACAGAACAGCCAGCAGACGCTTGGCTTTAATTGACGGCCATTGGCTCATGCCATAACCGGAATAGAAATGTTTACGGCAAAGGGGCGACTTTCGCTATGCTCAAGCCGATCAGCAATAACTCGAAGGGCGAGAACTTCCGCCTTGGACATTGCTTCCTGCGATGTAGAACCGTAAGCGAGAACTCCCGGTAACTCGGGAACTTCTGCCAACCAACGCCCATCAGATTCTTGCTCCTGTTCGATAGTGAAATTCATTTGGCACTCCAAGGTTTTCATTTAACTCAAATTTACAAAAAATTACTTGTCAACTTTTCACGAAAAGTCAGATTTCTGATAGATATGGCTGTTTGTTCATCATCGTTATGCCCCATTAACCGACTCTGGAGCAGTACTTGCTTTGTTGAAATAACGGCATTTTTCCGTGTGATAAACAATCTCAGGCCATAAACACACATCTACCCAAAACGGATCATAACGACATCCCCCGTTCTTTTCAGGCAAGCGCCTTTGCCCTGCATCCCACAACTTCAAAAATTAAATCGGCAACTTGTACAGGAAATCCTGCATTCAATTGATTGCTGACACGGTCGATAACGTCAGAGGTCTTGTCTGTCATCTCATCAATAAGGTCGGCACATACCAATACACTCGATGCCCGTGGTCAGAAGATGCTGTTTCTGCATATTTTTCCAAAAGTAGTGTTTGTTTTTGCCCCACAAACCCATCGCCATTCTTACCTTTTGATGTGGGAGCATTTTTGGTGTGTTGCCCATGACTGAATAAGATGGCAGAACATCATAGAGGGGTGTCAGGTGGTATGAGACACCACGGTCAATGAACACGCAGAAGTTATTTGCGTGCCCATCTATGGCACAAAGGAGTAAAAAAGCTAACTGCGATCGAAAGAATCCAAGACGATGTGGTATACCGACAATTTATGCGAGGTCAACAGCACACGGATAGAAAATTATCGGACGATTATAGAACATCTATCAGACGATTAACGGACGATTATGGTTAATCGGAGAGAGAAAAAAGCCATCACCCAAGCCGGGCAGATCAAGTCGCCGGGTGAACGGCACGAAAAGGATGACCGCCACCGCCTCGACGACCGCACCCGCCAACGCCGGATCCACCGTCGCCTGCCAGGCCCTGGCCGTCGCCCCGGTGGTCCCCGTGGTCACCGACAACTGCGGAACCACCCTCCCGCCGTCCGCTCCGGTCCTGGGC
>CAIQSY010000150.1 GCA_903874585.1 uncultured Chlorobiaceae bacterium
AGGGAATTATGGAGTCGCCGATGGGCATCTGCGTCACCTGCGACCGCTCCCGAAGTGACGAGGTGGTAATTGGACGGACAGCGAATCCAGAGATGGATCTCTACAGCTCGGTGTGTGCCGTGCAGAACCTCTGGCTTGCAGCACGGGCGGAGAACCTCGGTGTTGGGTGGGTGAGCATTATCCATCATGACCATATTCGCCAGGCGCTTGGAATTCCTGACCACATTGTACCGGTTGCCTACCTCTGTGTCGGCTATGTGAGCTTTTTCCATTCCACGCCGGAGCTTGAGCAGGCTGGATGGCTGCCAAGAATGGAGCTTGAAACCCTTGTCCACCACGAAACATGGTAACGCCCACTAAAAAATATCGTGCGCTGGCGATTTTCGGTACAGCCTCCGACGTTGGCAAAAGTATTGTCGCCACGGCGCTTTGCCGGATATTCAGCAATGCAGGGATTGATGTTGCCCCCTACAAGGCGCAGAATATGTCGAATAACTCGGGGGTTACGCATGATGGCTTTGAAATCGGTCGGGCACAGATTGCGCAGGCTGAGGCGGCACGGGTTGTGCCAACGGCTGACATGAATCCAGTACTGCTCAAGCCCAACTCCGACACGGGTGCGCAGGTGGTGCTTCAGGGAAAGGTGTGCAGCACGGAGACGGCGAAGGGCTATTTCCGCGATACCACACTTTGGGCTGCTGCTGCAAAGGAGAGCCTTCATCGTTTGATGGAGAAGCATGAGCTGCTCGTGATTGAAGGCGCTGGCTCTTGCGCGGAGATGAACCTCTACGATCGTGATTTTGTTAACATGCGAACCGCCAAAGCTGCCAATGCTGCGGTGATTCTGGTGGCTGATATTGATCGCGGTGGCGTGTTTGCGCAGGTGGTGGGCACGCTTGCCGTGCTGCCACCCGAAGATCGGGCGCTGGTGAAAGGCGTTATCATCAACCGTTTTCGGGGTGATATCGAGTTATTCCGCGATGGTGTGCAGATGCTTGAAACGATGACTGGCGTACCTGTTCTTGGGGTGATTCCCTACTTCAGAAACTTCACCATTGATGCCGAAGATGCGGTGCCGCTTTCAGCAAAAGTTGATCCGGCGGGTGAACCAGAAGCGGGAAAGATCGGAGTCGCCGTCATCTATTATCCCCATATTGCAAATTTTACCGATCTCTCGCCGCTTGAGCACGATCCGGCGGTTTCGCTGCACTATCTCCACTATCCACGCTCGCTGAAAGGATACAACGCGCTGATTCTGCCTGGCTCAAAAAATGTGCGCGGTGATTTTGAGTGGCTGCAAAAGCTTGGCTGGGAGGATGAAATACAAGCATTCAAAGAGCAGGGCGGAATCATCATGGGTATCTGCGGAGGCTATCAGATTCTGGGACGCTCCATTGCCGACCCGCATGGCCTCGAGGGTGAAGCGGGCGTTACGAAGACGCTTGGGATGCTTGAGATTGAGACCGTGCTGGAACCTGAGAAGTACCTTGCCAATACCGCAGGCACCATCAATGGCACAACGGTTGAGGCATTCGGCTATGAAATTCATAACGGGCGAAGCCGCGTCGGCGCTGATTGCCATCCCTTTATCAGCGTTTCGGCTCGGAACAATGGTGCAGCGTGTGACGCGGATGGCGTGGTGAGTAACGATGGCAAGGTGATTGGCACTTACTTTCATGGCATTTTCGATGAACCTGCCGTAAAGGCTTGGTTTCTCTCACTTGCCGAACCATCCTACAAACCGCAACGGGCAGAGAAAGGGCGTCAGGAGAACTACGAGCTGCTTGCCGAACATTTCCGCCAGAATCTCGATCTTGACAAACTGTTTGAACTCGCAGGTTTGCTTACGGACGCTGAGTGAGCCTCGATACGGGCTGTGCCCTACTCGGCCACCGGCCATTGAGTAAGTCGAAGTGCGTATTGAAGCGTAACCATTTTTCTTATAAATACTTATGCCTACTCTTTATCATCATAAACATGGCGGCGCATCTCTCGATCACAAAAGTACCGTGCTCGATTTCAGCGTCAATATCAGCCCGCTTATGCCGCCAATCGGCAATTTATCGCTCAACGATTTTGCATTGCAAGCCTATCCATCCATTGATGGCAAAGGGATAAATGATTTTTACACCAGTAGATTTGGTCTTGAGAGGAGTATGGTGCTGCCGCTGAATGGCGCTGTGGAAGGAATTTACCTGCTGCCGCGTGCGCTTGGCTTGCGCCACGTTGTGACGTTATCGCCCTCATTTTATGAGTACGAACGTGCGTCACTTATTGCCGGTGCTACCATTGCAACCGTGCCGCTCGTGAACAGCAATCGTTTTCAGTTGCCGAGTATTGAGCGCCTTGCTGAAGAGTTGCAGGAGGCTGATGCTTTTATTGTGGGTAATCCCAATAACCCGACCGGCACGGAAGTGGCGCCGGAAATTATTATGGCGCTGGCAAGCCGCTTTCCGTTCACATGGTTTATTGTGGATGAAGCGTTTCTGCAATTTACGCCGGCCTTCCCCGATAATTCGTTGATGCAGAAGGTTAAAGCGCTCCAAAATGTGATTGTGGTACACTCGCTCACCAAGTTTTATACGCTTCCAGGGCTGCGGCTTGGGGCGCTTATTGCGCATCCTGATGTTATTGAGAGGTTGCTTTATTACAAGGAGCCGTGGACTGTGAATACCATTGCTGAGTCAGTTGCGCGCCGTTTGGCCGATTGTGGTGATTATGAAGAGGAGCTGCGCGTGATGATTGCCAGTGAACGCGAACGAATCACCTCCCTCTTTGCCGGCAGCGGTGACATACGCCTTGCCGGTGGAGCAGCGAACTTCTTTCTTGCGCAATGGGTTGGAGGCTGCTCGCTCGATGTGCTGATGGCGCAGCTTGCTCAGCGGAACATCTCCATCCGTGACTGCCGCAATTTTGCCGGACTGGAGGAGAACTACTTCCGCTTTGCTCTACGCACGCCAGCCGAGAATGACCGGCTGCTTGCCGAGCTGCTTCCGGCTACTTGTGCATCAGCAGCAACGTTACGAACACAGCTATTCCAGCGCAATTTTACCCATCCGCCATTTCATTAATCGCGGTGTTTGAACCGTTACGTAAAGCCATCACTTATTGCCTGCCATAGCGATCGTCAACACGCACAATATCATCCTCACCAAGATAGCTGCCTGACTGCACCTCAATCAGCTCCAGCGGTGTATCGGTCGTATTTTCAAGACGATGGAATGCTCCAACGGGAATATAGGTTGATTGATCCTCATGCAGTGTAATCTGTTGCTCCTCAACGGTGACAAGTGCTGTGCCTTTCACCACAATCCAGTGTTCTGCTCGATGATGATGCTTCTGCAACGAAAGCGCGGCGCCAGGGTTAACGGTGATGCGCTTCACCTTAAAGCGCTCGGATTCATCAACAGTTTCATAGTTGCCCCAGGGACGGCAGACGCGCCGATGCGTTAATGCCTCTTTGCGGTCACGCTTTTTCAACTCATCAACCAGCACCTTCACATCCTGTGCGCATTCACGCGGAGCCACAAAAACCGCATCGGCAGTTTCGACAATAATATGCCCTTCAAGGCCAACGGCTCCCACAAGACGATGCGTTGCATGAATGTAACAGTTGTTCACCTCATGTACCAGCACATCACCTTTGGTGATATTACCCGATGCATCACGCTCCTGAACTTCCCAGAGCGCTGACCATGCGCCAACATCATTCCAGCCGGCATCAAGTGGCACAAGCGCCGCTTTGCTGGTTTTTTCCATCACCGCGTAATCAATGGAATTTGATGGAGATGCGCAAAAAGCCTCAGCATCAAGACGGATAAAATCGAGGTCTTTCACCGCTTTTTGCAGCGCTTTGCGACACGCTGCAAGAATATCGGGCGCTTGAGCTTCAAGCTCCTCGAGGTAGCTCTCCGCATGAAAGAGAAAAATGCCGCTGTTCCAGAAATAGTCACCAGAGGCAAGATAGCGCTCAGCGCTCTGCCTGTCGGGCTTCTCAACAAACTCCGCAACCGCTCGAACAGCGTTTGTATCACCCTGCTGTGGTTGTGTACGGATGTAACCATAACCAGTTTCGGGCGCAGTTGGCGTAATACCAAAGGTGACAAGTTCACCATGATCGGCAGCGGTTTGACCTGCAGTAACAGCCGTACTGAAAGCTGCCGGATCAAGAATAACATGGTCAGCAGGCAGAAGCAGCATCAA
>CAIQSY010000151.1 GCA_903874585.1 uncultured Chlorobiaceae bacterium
GTAATGGCATTATCGTCAAACATGCTCCGAATGTGACCGGTTCAGCCATTGCCATCGAAGCGCTTTTCCGCGAAGCTGGTTTCCCTGAGCATCTCTACCGCACAGTCCATATCGCTCTTGAGGATGTTGACCATTTCACCGGTGTTATGATTGATCATCCCGCAATTCAGGGCGTATCGGTGACGGGCAGCACGGCGGCTGGCCGAGCGGTTGCCGCAAAAGCAGGACGAGCTATCAAGCGAAGCGTGCTTGAACTCGGCGGCAGCGATCCCTATATCGTCCTTGATGATGCAGATATTCCACAGGCGGTTAATCTTTGTGCGGCGGCGCGTCTTCTCAACAGCGGCCAGAGCTGCATTGCCGCAAAGCGCTTTATCGTTCAATCATCTGTTCTGAAAAAGTTTGAACGCCTTCTTCTGCTGCGTATGCGCTCCGCAGTTGTGGGCGATCCATTCGATTCCAAGGTAGAAATCGGCCCGATGGCACGCCACGATCTTCGCGAACAACTGCACAAACAGGTTACCCTGAGTATGCTTCAGGGAGCCCGATTACTGTGCGGTGGAGAAATTCCAGCAAGAAAAGGGTTTTTCTATCCACCAACACTCCTCTCTGGCGTGCGCAAGGGAATGGCAGCCTACAGCGAGGAGACCTTTGGTCCCGTTATAACGCTTATCGAGGCTGCTGATGATGCCGAAGCGATTCGTATCGCTAACGACACGCCCTATGGATTGGGTGCAGCGGTTTTTTCCAGCACTATCGAAAGAGCGCTTGCCGTGGCAGATCAGCTTGAAGTCGGGAGCTGTTTTATCAACAGTTCGGTAAAGTCAGATCCAAGAATGCCTTTTGGTGGTGTGAAAGAGTCCGGTTATGGTCGTGAACTCTCATCGTACGGGATTCGCGAGTTTGTCAACGTTAAAAGCATTTGCTTGTAAGCTTTGCTCTGAGCGATAACTATTGCATACAGCCTGACGGGATTTTTTTATGAACAAGCCAATTGATCATACTCTTGACAGGCAGCTTCGGCAGGTGCTTGAGCGTCACCCGGAAATTCGGCTTGCACTGTTGTTTGGCTCTGTAGCGAAAGGTACCGCTCGTTATGACAGCGATCTTGATATCGCGGTTGCTGCTGCTCATTCACTCGAATCGCATGACATCATGGTGCTGATTTCTGAACTTGCCGAATTAACAGGACGTCCTATAGATTTAATTGATTTATCAACGATTGGCGAACCTTTGCTTGGCCAGATTATTGCTGGCGGTCGCAGAATCATGGGCAACGATACACTCTACGCAGAGCAAGTGCTTAAACATCTCTATAATCAGGAGGATTTTGTGCCGTATCAGAGACGAATTCTTAAAGAGCGGAGGGAAGCATGGATTGGGCGATAATTGAGCAGAAACTGGAATCTTTACGTCGTTCTGTCCGCAGGGTTAAAGAGAAATGCCCTGAAAGCGCGGCTGCTATAGCGAATAATTATGATGCTCAGGATATTCTTTCTCTGAATATTTCACGTGCTGTTCAGATGTGTGTAGATATCGGGACACATCTTATTGCAGGCACAGAGTATGCTTCTCCTGTAACGATGGGGCAAACATTTGATATTTTATGTGATGCGGGTATCATCAGCGCTGATTTGGCAGCACGCATGAAAAAAGCGGTAGAGTTTCGTAATATTGCGATTCATAACTACGAATCAATAAACTGGACTATCGTTTTTGCCATTGCTACAGCACACCTTCAGGATTTTGAAGAGTTTGCAAAAGCAATAATCAGCCTCATGGGTAATACAAAATGATGATGCTCAGGTATGACTATTCCGTTACTTACGGCAGGGGAGCTTCATTACCATCAAAAAAGCCTCTGGATCTTTCGCAAATCCAGAGGCTTTTTTGATGACAAGATGATGAATCTCTACAGGTATTCTGTTTATCAGGAGATAGCAAATTCTGAGAGATAGGTTTTAATCGACTGATGCTTGCCAAGATTAAGCTTTTTGTGCATTCTGTAGCGAATACTCTCCATTCCTCTTGTCGATATTCCTACAGCACGACCAATCTCTTTCGTGTCGTAATTCAGCTTCACAAGCAAGCTGATTTTCAGCTCACGCTGATTCAGATTAGCATGTTTTTTCTGCAGTTTCGAAAGAAAAACCGAATCTGATTCTGTTAACTCCATGTTCAGGCGCTTCTCGATTGTTTCAGTTTCAATTAAGCTTAAACATGAGTCGGTCATTCCTCTTTTAACGGTAGTGTCGATATCGAGCGCGTGAATCTGATCAAGCAAATTACGCAGTGACGAGGTCTTTTCGGCGATTGCTGTTGAGATTCTTGTAAGCTCTAAATCCTGATTTGTCACTCTTTCTTTGAGTTCGGCAATCTCTTGTTCGTACTCAGCCAGAGATTTTTTTTCTACGTTTTGTGATGTAGTCATGGTTTTTTTTATCAAGGTTATGGATAGGTTTTTTGAAAATTACACGACACAAAATATTTTTTACAGCTTTTTTCTATTAAATTAATTAAAAACTATTTATTCTCTCCACAATTACGGTCGCTTTATTTTTTAATACGTTATTCTTGCCTTCGAAGAGCTACCATCATGCCATTTCCAAGAAGGTGTTTTATGAAATTACTTCTTTTGACCTTTACTGTCACGCTTTTCGCGTAATTGTTGTGACGTGTTGATGGAAGTAATATTTGTTTTTTTTATGAGAATTGCAAAAAAACTTCACTTTTCTGCGTAAAAATGTACATAATTTTTTTTTATACGCTGCACTGATATTTTTTTGTTGCGTAATATCTTCCTTGTTTGATGTATTATTGCGTTGATTTTTATTATTGATACTATGAATTTATGATGTTTTTTCAATATTACGTTGTTATCTAACACAAAGTATTGTTTGATGTTATCGGTATCTTAGTCGTAAAAATTGAGCTTTTTTCTTTTTTCAGGCGCGTGTACTATCTCATCGTTTTTGCATGAAGAACACTTTCGCTCGTTACCTCTTTATTTTTAATCCAGCGGCGGATAAAGGCAGGGCAGTGCGCCAGAAGCCATGGCTGCAAAAACTGTTAGCCAGCAGGGGCGACGTGGCGCTGTTGAGCACAATGTATGCCGGACATGCTGGCGATATTGCTCGTATGGCAACGGATAAAACGGATTGCATTATTGCCTGTGGTGGTGATGGAACGCTGCACGATGTGGTTAATGCTGTTGTTGGTAAAAAGGTGGCTGTTGGTATTCTGCCAATGGGTTCAGCAAATGATTTTGTGAAAACACTCTATTCTCGTGCAAAGCCACCACAAGGTATTGCTCATTTTTTTACAAAGAGCAGTAAAGTTGTCGATCTCGGCTTTGTTGTTGATGGTGTTGGAAGGCAACACTATTTTATCAACTCTATGGGACTTGGTTTCAGCGGTCGTATTGCACAATGTGTCAAAAACACTCGTTGGCTGAAGGGTGAACTGCTTTATGTGTATGCCCTGTTTGTGGTGTTGCGGCGCTATCAGCCAATGCACTTGCATTGTACACTGATGCTTGAGGATAAGGTTGTGGAGCTGGATGAGCCTTTTTTTGCTGTTTCGATAGCGAATGGAGTGGTTGAAGGAGGAAAGTTTCGTATTGCCCCTTTTGCGGATATCTCTGATGGATTACTTGATGTTGCACTGCTTAAAGCCGTGCCAAAGCGAGAACTCTTTCGATATGTGCTGAAATATCTACGTGGCACTCATATTGATGATCCACAAGTGCTGTACTATCAGGTAAAATCTTTAGTGGTAACACTTTCAAAGCCAGAGGTTATGCACCTCGATGGTGAGGTGTTCGACAACATTACTGGACGCATGACTATTGCGGTTATGCCGAAGGCACTAACCATCAAAGGCATTCCGGAATGATCAGTTCCATAAGGTACATTTTGATAGACTGATGTTTTGCTAAGCCTAACTTTTTATGTAATCGATAGCGCGTACTCTCCATGCCTCTGGTTGAAATGCCCATCAGCGAAGCAATCTCGGTTGTGTTGTAATTGAGTTTGATCATGAGACCTATTCGCTGTTCACGTTTGGTAAGTTGTGGAAATTTCTTCTGCAGCAACGATAAAAAAAGTTCATCGGATTTATTCAACTCTCTGTTGAGCTGTTCTTCAATAGTTGTGTCGGCATCAATCAAGTGTGCGCAGGAGGTTGTAATGCCATCTTTCAGAACAGGATCGATATCAAGAGAGGAGATATGATCAAGCAGTATCTGAACCCCATTATTATTTTCAGCAACGGTTATTGATCGTGTCGTCAATTCTCGATTCTGCTCTGCCACCTTTGTTAGTAATGCAGCATTCTCTTTTTCGATTCCTCGAATCACTTTTTTTTGTGTTTCGGCTTGCGCATTCATTTTGATGGTCATCTGCGTTATGCGGTAATCACAACTTTCTCGCAGGATTTTCATCTCATTTTCATGCTCTTTTTCTTTTTCGCTCAAGTCGATACGGAAACATTCCAATGCTTTAAAAAAATGGTAATAAGGGTGATCAAGTGATGGTGACAGTATTGGCTCATCAAGCATATTCAGCCATGATATTTTAGCAATTGCCTGCAGATACTGTTTTTGCCATACCTCATCAGTGCATTGATCATCAATGTTCAATTCGTCGTATGATGCGGCGCTGTGTTTAAAGGTTAGCATGCTTTGGAGAGCATCATCATAACTTTTGAGCAACGTAACAGAGATATTTGTCGGCGCAATTGCTGAAAACATTTCTGCTGTCGTGTGCATTGATGCTGAGATATTATAAAAGCAAACACGCCCAATTTGTGGGCACCAATTAAAAAGCAGGTTTGTAATGGCTTGCTTATAGGTGGAGGAGATGTTTGCAACATATTTAAGGTTAAACAGAATATGAAATGGCTTATCCTTTAAACCACTTTCAGCCATCACTATCTGCAAAAGATCCACATCCATAACATCAAGCGCAATCTCTTTGGTGGCATCAATCCAGATATGCACGATGTTACCATCAATAACATTCATGCACTTGGTATATCCTTGCGCTTTGTGCTGACTTTTCCAGTGGATTTTTTCGGTGATCGCAGGCATGTGCTCTTGTTATTCTAAGGTGATTATTGTTGTCGCGATGCTTCTCTTCTTTTCGACTACCAAACTGATTCAGATTTCGATATATAGTAATATAGCTATATATGACTTTTCTGAAAGTCTAATCATCTTATAAATCTTATATTTCTTCCTCGAAAAGCCTCTTGTTATCGAATTTTTTATGACGAAAAATTATGTTGCTTTTTGAAAAAGAGCTCCTCCCTCTTTCGTTCATGGTAATTGCTCTTACACCTTCAGCATACTGAGCAAGCTGACCAGCTCACGCTTCAATTCACGACGCGGAATAATGCGATCGAGGAAGCCGTGTTCGAGGAGAA
>CAIQSY010000152.1 GCA_903874585.1 uncultured Chlorobiaceae bacterium
GCTGCACTTTGGCGATCAGTTTAACCTGCGCCTGCAAACATCAACGACGGGACTGTTACGAAACCTGCAAAGTAGCTATACCATACCGGTTACACCATACGGTACAAAAATCGGATTGATGTATAGTTACGTCAGCTATACAATAGGTGGCGAATTCAAAGCACTTGAAGCACACGGTAATGCCCATAACCTCACTTTTTCACTCACTCACCCACTGATGCGCCGCCGCAACACCATGCTTAATGCTACCTTTGCTGCCGAAGGACGCGTACTGGATGATTCCATTGAGAGTACAGCAACACAATCGCAACGTCTTGCTGGATCGTGGCAAATGGGGTTTAGCGGTATGATGATGGATAAGTTCTTTTGCGGCGGTTATACCTCCTTTTCACTTGGTTTGATTGGCGGCGAAATCATTATTAATGATACTGAAGCTCTCGCTCTTGATCAATCGCCATTCGGATTGCACACCAACGGCGCATACACAAAGCTCAATGTAACGCTGTCGCGAACACAGCGAATTTCGCGTGATATATCATTTTATGCAGGCACTTATGGACAGTGGAGCAATAAGAATCTTAATAGCTCCGAACAGCTCTCCCTTGGCGGACCGAGCGCTGTACGAGCGTGGCTTGCAAGTGAAGCCTCCGCTGATCGTGGCACGATCTCCACTGCTGAAGTGCGATATCTCGTCGATACGGCGGGCGAACTGCCGGGAAAACTGGAACTCTCTGCCTTTCTTGACCATAGCAATGCAACACTCCACAGCTCTCCCCTGCCGTTTGCTGGCGATAATAGCGTCAGCATAACTGGCGCCGGATTAGGAGTGAAGTGGTTCGATACTAATAATTACAGCCTGCAATCGACCGTTGCATGGAAGCTTGGCGAAACAAAGACAACTGACACAACACCTCTTATCTTTGCCCGCTTCATAAAAAGTTTTTAAACGAGCGGTGATGTTATTCGCAAAACCATATTATTTTCCGTACACTTTTGCTTGCCTGAACAAAGGCTTAGAATTATCACAACGGAAATTTTTTCAGTACCCATGCGCATTTCACGAAAAATCGAGATCGATTACGGCCATACACTGCCCAACAGCTTTTCATTCTGTAACCAACTGCACGGTCATCGCGGAGTGGTTGTAGCCACGGTCGAGGGTGATGTGATTCAACGCAATGGTCACAGCGAACAAGGCATGGTCATGGATTTCAAGTTTCTGAAAAATATTATGGTGGAGCAGATTCACGATAAACTTGATCACGGTTTTGCGGTGTGGAAGGATGATACTGAAGATCTTGCGTTTATAACCAAGCGCAATTCCCGGGTACTCATTACCGATGAACCGCCAACAGCGGAGTGCCTTGCCAAATGGGCATTTCACCAAATCCACAACCATCTGCCCGAAGGCATTCGCCTTAAACAGCTCCGCTGGTATGAGACTCCAAACAATTGGGCTGACTACCAAGAAGAGTAAGCTGCATTAAATAAATATGTTATGGCTTTTTTATAAGCGTTACAACTCTCCCTATCGAGCGCACTTGCAAATTCTTTGTCAACCCACTACAAATGTTGATTTGAAAAACTACACTTCAATTTACCACTGAACCCGCCATGACGCAAAACCGCTGTTGCCAGTTGGCGTTCTGTCGTTCATGCTTGTAAACCATTGTCATTTTTTGGTTTAACGGTCTTTGTCGGGTTGGTTTGCATATCGGGGTTTTTAATTTTTTTTGAAGCGCAGGAAAAAATATTTTGAAATTTTCCTTGCATTGGGGCAGACATGCTCTTTTGCAAGCTTTTGTCTGTGCGTTGGCTTGTGGGGCTTTGGCAATGTGCTTGCAAATAGCGTTGGCATTTATATCGGTTTTAATCCTAACTCTTTCAAATATTCATTGTGCTTATCGGTATTTTCTTTTATGCTTTCATTTATTGAAGTCAGTTTATTGTTTACATCTTTCAGATCAATTTGTACTTCATCTTCTGATGTGCTGACATATCTTGAAATATTAAGATTATAACCATGCTTTTCAATTTCGTCCATTGAAACTCTACGAGCATATCTTTCAATGTGTTCTGGGCGGTATTTGTAAGTTTCAACTATTTTTTGAATGTCGTTGGGTTCTCCATTTTCTCCTTCTCTTAGCGTGTTTTGTCTTTTGCCTTGTTTGTAGTGTTCCGATGAATTGATAAACAATACATCATCGTGTTTTTTGCATTTTTTCAAAACCAATATGCAAACAGGAATACCTGTTGAATAGAATAGGTTGGAAGGCAAACCTATTACTGTGTCAATATGATTGTCTTTTAGAAGTTTCGTTCTAATTCGTTCTTCTGCTCCGCCACGAAATAAAACACCGTGAGGTAAAATAATAGCCATTGTTCCCTCTTTTGCTAAAAAGTGAAAACCATGTAAGAGAAAAGCAAAGTCTGCTGCTGATTTTGGTGCTAAACCATAGCTTTTAAAACGAAAATCTTCTGCTAAAGTATCATTTGGTTCCCAACGCAAACTAAAAGGCGGATTGGCTACAATAGCATCAAACTCTGTCTTTTTGCTTGGGTTCATTTCGTTGAGCAATGCCCAACTATTTTCTAAAGTATCTCCGTGGAATATCTCAAACTCGGTGTCTTTCATACCGTGCAAAAGCATATTCATTCGAGCAAGGTTGTAGGTGGTGATATTTTTTTCTTGTCCATAGATTTTACCAATGCTACCAAAATTTTCCACTAAACGCCTTCTAACATTGAGCAACAAAGAACCTGAACCACAAGCAAAATCTAAAACCTTATCCAATTTACCTTTCTTGCCCGTCTTTGGTTCTTGGCTGTCTAATGTTACAATTTCAGAGAGGATGGTGGAAATTTGTTGCGGTGTATAAAACTCACCTGCTTTTTTGCCCGAACCTGCGGCAAATTCGCCTATCAAAAATTCATAAGCATCGCCAAGCGTATCGGAGTCGGCAGAGAATTCCGCAATGTCTTTGGCAATATTCTGAATGATGGTGCATAATTTCTTGTTTCTTTCGGCTGATGTTTTTCCGAGTTTTTCGGAATTCAAATTGATTTCGGAAAACAATCCTTGAAAGGCACTTTCAAACGATTCGTTCTCTATATATCGAAAGCCCGATTCCAGCGTTACTAATAACGCTGCATTTTGGGTACGAGCCATTTCGCTGATATTGCTCCACAAATGATTGGGTTCGATTACATAATGCACTTTTCTTCGCATCTGTTTTTCAAACTCAACTACTTCATCTTTATTAGAAGCATACCATACTGAAAGTGGGTTAAGCCCCTCCCCAGCCCTCCCCGAAAGGGAGGGTGATTGTGGATAGTCCTTTCCTAATTCTTTTTTTGCTGCTTCTTCATAGTTGTACGACAAATAGCGAAGAAAAAGAAATGAAAGCATATAATCGCGGAAATCATCCGCATTCATTGCACCTCTCAAATCGTCTGCTATATTCCAAAGGGTTTTGCCTAATTGTTGTTGGTCTTTATTTACCATTATAGTGTGTAATGAATTTATATTTGATTTGAATTTTTTCGAAAATGCTCTCAAGCAATACTTCATCATTTGGTTTTAAATCCACTGCCTGTGGTCTTGCATCTTTGTGTGACAAAGCATTCACTTGATTACTTACCATTTCCAAATCATCTTTGTAACCGATTTCTTCAAGTGCTTTTTTAATCCCGCCTGTTCCCAAAAAAGAAGAAATGATTTCTAATAATTGACGAAGTAATATAAAATGATAAGCCAATATTTCTTTTTTAGAAATACATTCCTCTAAAACTTGCAAAAGATACAAATGGTAAAGAAATACATCCTTATCATAGTTCCTAAGTGTCAATTCTTCATTATGAATGCTTAAAATACTACGTTTAGTGTTATTCTGATGTGTACTATTTCTAAGCCTATCTGCTAGAATAGAAAACAAACCAATATGATGCGTTGTAATTATTATTTTTTTCTCTGTATTAGGCTTGATTTTATCGTCAATAATTCGAATTATTGAATCAGCTGTTAGAAATACATTGTGGTCATCTAAACTTGAGACAGGGTCATCAATGAAAAAGTGAGAATCTTGTTCTCCTGTCCAAGCATCCGCATCGAATAGAGCAAGAAAAAAGCACCAAATAAAAATTCTCTCTTCTCCTCTTGAGATCTTTATATTTTTTTCCGCATTTGTTGAAAATCTTATACCATCAATGCCTATCTCAGGATCTTTATTTTTATCAAATTCAAATGTATATTTTGGTAGGTATAAGGCTAGTTTTTCATTAAATAAATCGGGATTTTCAATAATTGAACTGAAATAGGGGTTTAAACTGCTTTTAACAATTTCAAGTCGCATATTTTCATTTTCGTTCTCTTCGTCATTGTCCCATCTAAATAAATCCTCGCTATAAGCATTATAATAAACACCTGAATGTTTGCCATCTTCCTTTTTGGTGATGTTTTTATACGCTACAGATAATTTTGTCTTGCCGGTTGAGTTAAAAGCATAAATAAGCGTTATTGGCTGCTTGCTTGCCTTTATGTCATCTGCTATTTTTTCTATGGTTGCCATCTTCTAATCATTAATTTTAGGAAACAACCCTTGCATCAATCCCTTTTTATGCAACTTCAATTGTTCTATCTTCTCCGCTTGTGCGGTGATGAGTGCATCTAAGGAGGAAAGACAAGAAGCGATTTTTTGTTGTTCTTGAAGGCTTGGTGTCATTAATGGCAATTCCTTAATCTGAAAAACCGAAACAACATTTTTAATTGCCCCTCCTACTGATTGTGAAAGAAGTTTTTCTTGGTTGTTGTCAGCTTCCAAAGTCATTTTAATGAACAATTTATCAAAACCCTTTTTGACTGTTAATTTGAGTAATGCTTGATTAATTACCCCTGCCTTATTGTTATCAGGTACTAGAGCAAATTTCCCCATTGTACCTGAGCAGCTCATAATTAAATCGCCTGACTTAACAGAAAATCTTTTTAATTCATTGAATTTATCTTCATCAATATAATATCTAAAAGAACTGAAATCGCTGTATATGGCGTGTGATTGCTCATATACGGCATAACCTTCTTTTACAAATATTTCTTTTTTCAATGCACCACCGAAAGGCCCTCTAACAAGTTTACAAATATCGTCAAGTGGCTTCTCCACCCACTCACCATCCTTCACAAACTCCTTAAACCGAAGCGTTGGAACATTGTCTGAATCAGGATTTACAGGATTTTTGGATTTCAGGATTTTATCTTCTCCATTCATCCTATCATCCTTTAATCTTGCAAATCCTGATTCAGACATTTGCGGAAAAAGGTTTTGCATCAAGCCTTTTTTGTGGTCTTTGAGTAAATCCAACTTTTTGCTGTGGGCGGCTATTACTTCATCTAAAGAAGAAAGACAAGAAGCTATTTTATTTTGCTCTTTGGGGTTTTTAGGAGCAGCACACTTAAATTCCTCTAAGTCAGAATTCTTTAAATTATTAATATTTCCGCCACCAATTGATAAAGCAATAAAACTTTGATAAGCATCCGATTGAAGAAAGTATTTGGTGAATTTATTTTTGGGTCTCATTATGGAACAGAATGCACCTACTGTAATTCCTCCTGCATACTCACCTCTATATTCTGCATTTTTCCCCACAAGGGCTTTACTTCCATTAGACATACATATAACTACATCTCCATTTAACAATTTTAAATCTTCAGGACATTCCTTTCCTACAAAGACTAAATCCTTATTTAGTACAAGTGTGTCATTTTGAATATTCCCCGACCTAAGGACTAACAAGCCATTACTCGAAGTATCATCAGCTCCGTAGGTTAGCCCTCTGAAAAATTTTGCAAATTCTTTTAATTTAATACGGTACCATTCCTCTGAATTCTTAAACTCAGGAAAACGCAATGCAGGTATTAATTTATTTGTGCTCATTTGTCTGAATCAGGATTTACAGGATTAGTGGATTTCAGGATTTTGGAATTTATCTTGTTAATCTTTAAATCCTGCGAATCCTGATTCAGACGATTATTGTATTTAGGATTATACACTTTCTTGAATTGAAGGCTTGCACTTCCAAAATTGATAAGTAATCCTATGGGCTTATCATACGCCAGTACATAGTTTTTTGCTTGTGCCAAGTGCACATCTTCTAAATTAATAAGTGCTTTCAATTCCACTACTACACTTTCTTCGATAATAAAATCAGCTCTTCTCGTTCCCACATCTATTCCATCATAAAATATGGTATGCGACTGCTCTCTTACAAACGATATTCCAGCTCGCTCCAATTCAATAGCCAGGCAACGTTGGTAAATTAATTCCTGAAACCCATTACCAAGCGTCTTATGCACCTTCATAGCACATCCATTTATTTTATATGTCAGTTCGTCAAATGTCATTTTTAATCCTGTTCATCCTTAAATCCTGTAAATCCTGATTCAGACAATTTACTCATAAGCAGCTAATCCTGATATTTCCCTGCCTTGTGCTAATTTTTTTAATTGAGGCACCAAGTCTGCCATCAATGCCAATTCTTTTACCCTGCGTTCTTTCCAACTTAGTTCTAACGGCTCTAAAAGGTCTGTGAGTTTTTCACCGTCAAAAATCATTCGGTTCATTATCTTTTCTACAAAGCTTTTCAAGTCTGCCGTTTGCAAACCGTGTTGGTGGGCAATGGCAGCCAGTTCTTTGTTGTATTTGTCGTCTTTAAACGTGTCGTACCCTTTACGAAGTGTTTCCACATCTTGTCCACTGTTCCAATCCAAACTATTGATGTATTCGGTTAAATCTTCCTGCTCGTCCATCAAATTAGCATTAGAACTCAGCAAACTAATCACCTGTGCTTTGGTCATTTTTTGCTTGGCAGGTTTCTTTTGTGTACTGTCGGCAATCAGGTTCATGATGTAATCGTAATCAATCACGGCAGATGCAAACAACACAAATTCAAAATCCAGTTGCTGTATTTCGGGCGGTGCATCTTCACCGTTTTTCTGTTGTATTTCTCGCAGTTGTTTTGCTGTTTCAATGTATGAGCTTCGGAACTCCTGCAAAGTTTCTGTTGGTAGAATGGCTTCAATTTTAGTTTTTTGTTCTACTGTTATGTCGGTGTATTGGTCAAGCTGTGTTTTCAACCGTTGTACTTCTTTGAAATTTTTCACAAAAGCAATTCGTGCCGCATCGCCTTTTAGGTTGTACACTTCGTTAGCTTCGTTTAACAAGTTATGCTCTTGCATAAATACACCTAAAGCTTCCACGGCTTTTTTGTAGTTGTCAATCACCACAGGTGCAGGGTCAACCAACCATATTTCTTTGGCTTTTCCGTTATCCTCACCCGAGAATAATGCAATGGCTTGGTTTACGGCATCTTGTTGCGAGCGGAAATCTAAAATATTGCCATAAGGTTTCGTATCATTCAACACACGATTAGTTCGTGAAAATGCCTGAATCAATCCGTGGTATTTCAGGTTTTTGTCCACATACAAGGTGTTCAGGTATTTGCTGTCAAAACCTGTGAGCAACATATCTACCACAATGGCAATATCAATTTTTTGGCTATGTGGAAGCTCTTTACTTGTCCATTTTTGCTCTTTAATGCGTCTTTGCACATCTTGATAATACAAATCAAATTCGTTAATGCTATGATTTGTACCATATTGCTTATTGTAGTCAGCAATAATTTCAGTTAAGGCTTTTTTCTTTTCTTCAGGATTTTTTTGGTTATCTAATTTTTCTTGCTGCAAATCTTCTTGTAATTGCTTTACATCAGCAGCATTTTTCTGACTTTGTTGATCACCATCTTTTGCTATTAATTGGGCTGGTGGTGAAAACACACAAGCAATATTCAATGGCTGATAATTCGGATCCTGAGCTTGTCGAAGGATCTGAATCTCTTTGAAAAGGTTATAATATTCAATGGCATTATTAATGGATGCCGTTGCCAATACTGCATTGAATCGCCTTGAATTTGTGGCAGCATCGTGTTTTTCCAAAATGGCTTCTACAACTGCCTGTTGGGCAATGGCTTCGCCGGGCTTTGGGTTCTGTGTTCCTTTTCCTTTGAAAAAGTCTATATGAAAACGCAAAACATTTTTATCATCAATGGCGTGTGTGATGGTGTAAGCGTGTAATGGCTTTTCAAATATGTCTTGCGTAGTTTTGTAAGAAGCTTCTTCGCCTTCTCTTATTTGATACGTTGCATTTTCATCAAAAATTGGTGTTCCAGTAAAACCAAATAATTGAGCATTCGGGAAAAACTCTTTTATAGCTTTGTGATTATCGCCAAACTGCGAACGATGGCACTCATCAAAAATGAAAACCATTCGTTTGTTGCGCAGTGGTTCTAATCGTTCTTTATAGCCTGCCCTGAGCTCAGTCGAATGGTTTTTTTTATTTGTGCCATCCAAAGCCAAACCTAATTTTTGAATGGTGGTAACAATTACCTTGTCGGCATAGTCGGTAGAAAGTAAACGCCTTACCAAGGTTTCGGTATTGGTGTTTTCTTCCACACTGCCTTCCTGAAATTTATTGAACTCCTCACGGGTTTGTCGGTCAAGGTCTTTACGGTCCACTACAAACAAACATTTTTCAATATCGGTATTGTCTTTTAGTAAAGTGGATGCTTTGAAAGAAGTCAAGGTTTTACCGCTTCCTGTAGTATGCCAAATGTAGCCGTTGCCTCTGTTATCCTTAATACATTCAATAATCCTCTTTACCGCATAAATTTGATACGGTCGCATAATGAGCAACTTCTGCTCACTCTCCACCAGCACTATATACTTGCTAATCATTTCACCAAGTGTACACTTGGTCAGAAATTTTTCAGAAAATAATTCAAGGTGCGTTATTTTCTTGTTGCTCTCGTCTGCTAATTGATAAATCGGCAAAAACTGTTCGTCTGCATTAAAAGCAAAATGTTGATTCTTGTTGTTGGCAAAATAATAGGTGGTCGTCTTGTTGCTTACAATAAAAAACTGCATATAGCAAAGCAAAGAATTTCCGTAGCCGTTGCCCGCTTCGTTTTTATAATCTACAATTTGCTGCATTGCTTTTCGTGGTGAAATATCAAGTTTCTTTAACTCAATTTGCACCACAGGCAAGCCGTTAATCAGCAAAATAATGTCATAACGTTGATGACTGTTTTCGGTATTGATGCGTAACTGACTAATTACTTCATAGTCGTTTTTGCACCAGTCTTTGTTGTTTACGAGTGTATAATGTAAAGGTGTTCCGTCTTCACGTTGAAAGTATTGTCTTTCACGCAAGAGTTTAGAAGCTTTGAACACATCGGGTTCAATGATTAATTCTCTCAATCTTAAAAATTCATTGTCAGACAAGCGAACACGGTTGAGTACTTCAAATTTTGTTTTGAAGTTTTGCTCAAGCGTTTTTCTATCAACTATGTCAGGGCGATGCGTGTATTTCAGCCCTTTCAGTTGCTCGATTAGATTTTCTTCTATTTGATTCTCTTTACTCATTTTTCTTCTTTTAATAAATCTGCAATCTTATATCCTAAAAAGGTTAAAGAAAAAATTTCACCTTTATAATCTTCTTCTTCAATCAAATTATTATTAACTATATATTTTAAATATGGAATTCAACATAGCTTCTGTTCTCGGAAAAAAAATCTTGATGTAGTTTTTTTCTCTTTGTCTGAACTTCAAATCCAGCCATAAATGTTACGTTCAGTATAGTCACTGTAGAATCTTCAGATTCTTCGATTAACAATAATTTTTTGAGTTCAGTTAAATAATAAACATATTCCTTTATCTCTGGAATTAATTCCGTTCCATTCATATACAATTTCTCTTGCTCATTGTCTTTCGTGAGGAACATCTCCTGGAGAAGCAATCATTACTTGATATATATCTGCATTGTATGCCATAGTCTATTTTTTAAATGACGCCTAACTTGTTTATCTGCGCTACTCTGTTGCGCTTTACATCCCATATCTGACGAATAAGCGCTACAAAGCAGTGTGTTATTGCCTGACCCGTTCTTTTCGTCGTTATTACAAATCAGCACAAATCATCGAATGGGCTTTTAATTTGCTGTAAACTTTTTTTGCTGACATGGGTATAGATTTCCGTGGTCTTGCTGCTTTTGTGTCCGAGAAGTTCCTGAATATACCAAGCGCTTCATCGGTTTCAAGCAAACGCCATAAAGTGCTGCCATAAGCTTTCAGTACATTCGTTGCCGGCACTCCTTTTTTGGACGGAAACTTGTAGGCATAGCGCCTTTCCAAAAGATGCCACGGTATCAGCTTTGAGAGCTTTACCCAACGATTATCCACAGACAATTCGCCGCCAAACGGCAAATGAAAATTCTCTATAGGGATGATTTGACATGTTGCTTTATAACCTATATCGACGATGACCTAAGTGCAAGGTTTTTGGTTGTTTTTAGGCTTTTTCCTTGCATGTATATATATAAAATTACTTAACTTATTATAAATGATAAACTTACAAATTATTCAGCAAGCTCTAAATCATCAGGTAAAACTTTTTTATTCTCGCATAATACGCATATATTGCATTCATTACTTTATCAATCTTTTGTGTGATGACTAAAAATGAGACTTCATGATTTTGACCCTGAGAGCAGACCTCGTGAACGGTTTCTTCAAAGCGGTCCCGCTACTCTCACTCCTGCCGAACTGTTAGCCATTATTCTTCGGACTGGTTCGCAGTCGGTCAACATTGTGGATCTCTGCCATGAAATTATTGCACGGTTTACGCTTGAAAAACTGGTTAACGTTACCATTACTGAGTTGCAAGAGATTAAGGGTATCGGTGAAGCTAAAGCAATGCAGATTGTTGCTATCTTTGAATTAAATAAGCGGTTACACTACACTCAAAATCACAATAAAAAGTTTCAAGCTGCGAAAGATATCTTTGATTATATGAGCAGCCGCTTGCCCGATGAAACTAAAGAACATCTTTTTGTGCTCCACTTAAACACAAAAAATCAAATTATTAAAATGGAGGTTGTATCGGTTGGAACGCTGAATGCTGCACTTATCCATCCCCGTGAGGTGTTTAAGTCGGCCATTAAAGAGAGCGCTCATGCCATTATTCTTGTCCACAATCATCCCTCGGGTGATGTTGAGCCGAGCAATGCCGACAAGGAGATTACAAAACAACTGAAAGAGGCAAGCAAGTACCTGCAAATTGAGCTGCTTGATCATGTTATTATCAGCAAAACGGAGTGGTTCAGCTTTCGTGAACGTTCGCTGCTGTAAACGTTTTTTTGCATCACCAGCCCGCATTTTTTCGGATAATCTCTCTCCTCCAAAGTTGTCGTTGAACACAATCCCCCGTCCATCATCCTGCAAATACTATAATGCAACGTTCAAACAGAAATATTTCAAACAAATGCGTGCAATACGTCAGCAAGATTGGCAGATAATTCAGGGAGTGTTTATATTGAAAGTACTATGAAAAATATACAACACTTTTTACGCGTTGGCATGGTGCGCTTGTGCCTGATGCTTACGTTTTCAGGCGCAACACTGCTCAGTTCATGTAAACCCAATGAGGTTGAACAGCTTCAGCAGGAGGTATGGAAAAATCCTCAAGATGCGCGTGGATATATGCTGCTTGGCAGCGCTTATGCACGCGCCCAGCGCTACAGTGAAGCCTCCGAATCGTTCGCCAAAGCGCTTGCCCTCGATCCCAAACTTGACGATGCTTATCATGCGCTTGGTGCTGTAGCATTTAATCAAAAAAAATATCGTGAGGCTGTTCCCTATTTTCAACAGCATCTTGATCGGGCGCCGAAAGATTCATTGCGACTCTACAATTTAGGCAACACTTATATGCAGTTGAAACAGTTTGATAAAGCTGCAAAGCTGTACGATGAAGCCATCGACAACAGCGAATCGTTTAAAGATGCGCATTACAATCTTGCCGTTTGCTATATCGAAATGGGACGCATAAAAGAGGCAGAGGCAATTTATAAATGGCTTCTTGATAAAAACAATTATCTTGCCGTCTCTCTACAAAAACGTCTCAATAAAGAGGTGCGGTGATTGATCGCAAAGACTTACAACGTGCGCAATAACCGTGTTTGAGTTGTTTCAATGCCGATAAAAGTCATCCATGAGTGAGCATCAGCAGAGCATTAATCTTACTAAAGAAGTACTGCCCGTCGAAAGAGCAGTTGCCAGCCTTGTAACAGCGTTACACCATTACGAAACAGAGCAGCAATCGCACATTGCAGTGCAACCTCGCCTTGTAACTTTCTGCCAACCTGTTGAAACAATAGATCTCGCGCAATGGCTCATGCGCCAAAAGAGCTATCCACGGCTCTTTTGGATGAATCGGGAGCAGGATTTTTCGGTTGCTGGACTTGGTGTTGCTGATACTATACAGCTTGAGAGATCGGAAACGAACAGCGCTTCATTTGAACGATTTCAAAAAGCATTAGCGACCAAAGATCCTCATGCACGATATTTTGGTGGATTTTGTTTTAATACAGAAGAAAAGCAAGAGCCAATCTGGCAGGAATTTCCCTCCTTCTCGTTTGTCCTGCCGCTGATCCAGCTTACTTTTGAGAACAATCAGCATAGTCTCTCGTGTCATCTGTGGCTTGAATCGGGCGATACCCTCACCACAAAAATCTCTGCTATAATAGCACTGCTGAAGAGTATTGTTGATGTTGATGTTGCTGCTGTACCGATATTACCGGCAGTAAAAACCATCTCCTATAACCCCGATGAGCATGGCTGGAAAGCGCAGTGCAATAAGGCGATACAGCGATTTGCGTGTGGTGAACTCGATAAAATTATGCTGGCACGGCAGACAGTGCTTGAATTTGAGGAGATGTTTTCGCCCCTGATTTTTCAGTTGCGCTACCCGTATCCGCAGAATACCATCTACCGATTTTACTTTGAGCCAGTTGCGAACCACGCCTTTTTCAGCTTCACCCCTGAACGGCTTTATCGCCGTAATGGCAACAAGCTCTTAACCGAAGCGCTGGCAGGAACCTGCTCCAAAGAGATGATTACTGGTGGAGATATTCACGCATCTGAAGCGCTTTTAAACTCTGAAAAAGATATTCGTGAGCACAATTTTGTGCGCGAAATGATTTATGAGGAGCTGCTTAAAATATGCAGCACGATTGATATGGAAGAGGAGGTTGATGTGCTGCAACTCCATCGCCTTGCTCATCTCTACACTCGTTGCTCTGCAACATTAAAACCAGAATTTGAGCACGATAGCGCGGTACTGCAACTGCTCCACCCAACGCCTGCCGTCGGTGGAGTACCAAAATTGCCTATTTTACAACACATTATGGATCTGGAGCCATTCAGTCGTGGCTGGTATGCCGGACCTGTTGGCTGGGCAAGCCGTGATGCCGCTGAGTTTGCCGTAGGAATTCGTTCCGCGCTGGTGAATGGTCGTTACGCTTATCTCTATTCCGGCGCTGGGCTGGTTAAAGGCTCTGATCCTGCATTAGAGTGGCAAGAGGTAGAACAGAAAATTGGAGATATTCTTGCAATGACGAAGCAGAAACAATGAATAATCGGCAAATTACCTCACTCTGGAGCAGCGTTCTTGTTGAAGAGTTGATACGCCAAGGTGCGGATTTCTTTTGCATTTCACCCGGCTCCCGCTCAACACCACTCACCATCGCCATTGCAAGAAACCCGAAAGCGCGATGGAAAATGTTTGTTGACGAACGCTCCGCCGCATTTTTCGCTCTCGGATATGCAAGAGCCACCGCCAGACCGGCAGTCCTGATATGCACATCAGGCACTGCCGTCGCAAACTATTTCCCCGCTGTAGTAGAGGCATCAATGGATTTTCAGCCGATGTTCATCCTCTCAGCCGACCGCCCATTCGAGCTGCTGGAGTGCGGCGCAAACCAAACCATTCGGCAGGAAAATATGTTCGGCGGCTATACACGCTGGAGTATGCAGTTGCCCGCACCGTCACCCGACACTCCACTGAAAGCGCTCCTCTCAACGGTCGCTTATGCTGTTGCAAAATCTCTCGGAGAATCCGCAGGTCCAGTGCATCTGAACCAGCCATTCCGTGAACCTTTTGAACCGGCAACTCCAGAGTTAAACGATCCATGGGTCGCTCCCATTCAGCATTGGCTTGAAACCGAAAAACCATTCAGCAGCTCGATAGTGCCTGAAAAAGTGCCTGACAGCAGCACCATAACCATGCTGCGCCAACTGCTCGCAACGGCAGAGCAACCGATGATTATTGCCGGCAGCATGGCGAGCAGTGCTGACGCTCTGGCGGTCAGTGAACTTGCCAACGATCTGAACATTCCGTTCTATGCCGATTTTTCATCAGGTTTGAGAATGGTTGCCTCAGTCCAGCCCTTGCAGCTTTTGCTCCAGTCACCCGAATTCCGGAAATCTTTCAAGTCTGACTTTGTCCTGCACTTTGGAGGCAACGTTATTGCAAAACATCCATCAACCGCGCTGAAAGAGTGGTATCATTAAACCTGTTGATATTTTTATGCTAAAACAATACGTGGATGAGCTTGAATTATTGGAAAAGCAGAAAATGGAATCTTTAGAAGCATTATCCTGCATAGCCGACCTTTA
>CAIQSY010000153.1 GCA_903874585.1 uncultured Chlorobiaceae bacterium
ATTTCATCATCCCGAGTTACCTGAGGGTGATCAATTGGCTGATGCTGTCCGACGATACGGTACTGCATCGAGGTTTTAGCGCGTGTCACAAACCAGACGTGACGTTGATCAAGGCTGTACAGCCATTCGAAGTCAATAGATGCCCGGTCAACGGAAATAATGCTGTCCGGCAGAAGGTAAAAGTCAAGTTTCTCCTCACTTTTTGCGACTCGAATGTCAGACTTTTTGCCATACGGTATAATACTTGGTGTAATGGTTGCTACAATGCTGCTTTTCGAGTTTCTCAAATTCATATCGTGGAAGAATTTTTAGTAACTCGCCCATTATCGTCGTAATTTGTCGCATGGTCTGAAACTCCTTACTTATAAAGGTGATATCAAAGGTTTGGTCACTTTTAATATCGCGGTTTTTCAAGTCGTTTCAGACCTTTTTCATTGTTTTACCGGACGCTACTGATCTAAATTGGTGATGATCAATCTATCGAGAACGATCTCTCAACCTTCAGCTCTCATCTTGGCGCGATTAAAGCAATACTCGATGTTGAGGGCAGTCGCGATCTGGCGCCGACCTTCGGGTTGCCGGGCAATAGTTTTGCCTTCGCCATGATGCAGCGCATGGGATTTCCTGCAGCGATGGTTGAACGGGCATCGAGCTTTATGCTCAATGAGCGCCTCGGGTTTGATCGAATGCTTGATGACTTGAGCCATCTTTTTGAGAAGAATCGGCTGTTGCAGCAGCAGCTTGAATCGCAACAAGCTGATCTGGAGAAGAGAGGAGCAGCGTTGCAAAAGGCGGAGAAGGAGAGAGTACCATTTTCATCGAACGGCGCGAGTTCCACTCCTTCTGGCTACAAACCTCCACCGACAAATTCTATCCCGACTTTGTCTGCAAACTCAAGGATGGACGTTTTCTGGTTGTTGAGTACAAAGCGGAGACATCCTGGAGTAACGAAGATTCCCCAGAGAAACGCGCCTTGGGGGAGTTGTGGGAGAAGCGGAGTAATGGGGCGTGTTTGTTTGTGATGCCGAAGGGGAGGGATTTGGCGGGGATTGGGGGGAAGGTCTGAAAAAAGGAGTTTGCTTTGAGGTTAAAGAAGAAACTTTATTTTTAAACTGGAAGTACTGATAGCCGAATGATAGACGGTTGTTGGAGCATGAAAGACAAGCGATCTCTCCTTAGGTAATTATTTATTTAATACAGCTTGATGATGAATATTAAGAGTATTACTCTTTATAATTTCAGAGGTATTGAGAACCTCTGTTTGCCGCTTGATGAGCATCTTACTGTAATTGCTGCGGTTAATGGAGGTGGGAAAACAACGGTACTTAATGCTTTAGCTATGTTGCTTTCATGGCTGACAGCCCGTACTAAGCGAGATGCAGGACAGGGACGTCAAATTTCTGAGCCTGATATTCAAAATGGTACAAAATATTCCGAATTGGTTCTTCAGACTTCTTTGGGTGAGTGGTCAATTACCAAGCAACGTAAAGGGACAAATAGAGAAGTAAAAGGTAATCTTGTTGCACTTGTCGGTATTGTTTCCCAGCTTCGCCATCATTTGGAAACAGACAAGTTTTTACCTGTTTTTGCCAGCTATTCTGTTGATCGTGCAGTGCAACCTGATGATTTTCCGAAACGCATCAGAACAAAACATGAGTTTGATTCGATCTTGCTGTATGATGAGTTCCCTGCTGGTACGGCAAACTTCCGCCGTTTTTTTGAGTGGTTTCGCGAACGGGAAGATATTGAAAATGAGAGCCGCAGGTATACGAATAGTTTGTTTCCACAAGCAGAACGGGTTGAATTTCCAGATCGACAGTTGCAGGCTGTGCGTAATGCCCTGAAGCGATTTCTTCCTGAGTACACTGATTTTATGATAAAGCGTCAACCACTCCGTATGGTTGTGACCAAAGAGAATCAAGAACTGAAAATAGACTCGTTATCGACAGGTGAAACCTGTTTTATAGCACTTATTGGTGATATAGCACGTCGGTTGGCAATTGCCAATCCTGAGCGCCTTGATCCTCTCGAAGGTGATGGCATTATCCTGATTGATGAAATAGATCTTCATCTTCATCCCGCATGGCAGAGAAGAGCAATCACCAAGCTTCCCGAAGTGTTTCCGAATGTGCAGTTTGTGGTTACAACCCATTCACCTCAAATACTCAGCGAAGTATCACCTGATTTAATCCGTTTACTCTATAAGGAGACTGACGGTATTAAATTTACCATTCCAAAGCAGTCTATCGGACTAAACTCGGCGCAGATTCTCCAAGAGTTAATGAATGATTCCGGTATCAATATTTCTGTTTCACAACGTCTCGAACAAATAGCAGAACGTATTGATCGAGATGAATTTATTGAGGCAAAGCAACTTATTGCACAGCTCAAAGAAGAGTTACATGGTACGATTCCTGACATTGTTGAAGCTGAAGCTACAATCGCAATGCTGGAGCCTGAAGAGGGAGCTGGTGTATGATTTCTATCACCAAACGCTCTGAACCAAAAATGTTACAGCACTATCGTTTGCAGGATGGTACTGTTTTTGATGGCAAAGATTTTACTCCGGTAAAACAGGCTATACGAGATCAACTTGTTGCAGAACAGGGTTATCTTTGTGCTTACTGCATGAGTCGCATTGAGCCGCATGAAAGCTCAATGAAAGTAGAGCATTGGCACTCTCGCAAGAAATATCCTGCCCAACAACTCACCTATGCCAATCTGCTCGGCTGCTGTTACGGTAATGAGGGGTTACCTGATTATCATGCTCACTGTGATACCAAAAAACGTAAAGTTGATCTTCTTTTTAGCCCGGCAGAACCAAGCCATCATCAACGTCTGAAGATTCATTACAAGTCAGTAGCGTCCGGTAAAAAAATGAAAAAGGTCTGAAACGACTTGAAAAACAGCGATATTAAAAGTGACGAAACGATTGATATCACCTTTATAAGCAAGGAGTTTCAGACCATGCGACAAATTACAACGATTATGAGTGAG
>CAIQSY010000154.1 GCA_903874585.1 uncultured Chlorobiaceae bacterium
ATCAAACGAGAGCGGACTTTGTGCAATCTGCAACTGCCGCTTGCCAATAAGCAGAACACCGCAGAGACTATCGGAAAGTAACGGTTTCAGCATCATTTGATCGTCACGCAATGCGCCCTGCACGGTACGCAACGTCACCGGCACAAGCTGCAACGCTTCGGCTGCAACGGGGTTAACTGCCCGAACTTGCTCGATGAGTTCCAGCATTTTTCCACGTTTGATATGCAGTGCCTGATCAATATCCCGACTTTGCGCTACTCCATCAGCTTGCTCCAGAATAGCGGCTTTGCGTTGCAGCAAGCCTGCTGTTTCATGCAGCAAACGTTGCACCTTCGCCTCAAGTGCGCGATGCCCTTTACCAAGCACGAAGCTGTTGGGATATTGCAACAGCGCACGTTTCAGTCCCAACACACCAATTTTTTCCTGTGCATCGAAAAGTTCAAAAATTCTCGATTTCTCCATCAGCAAGCCCGACAAACGGCGTCCGGCACGCTGTTCAAGCTGCAGATATTCTTGTGAAGGATAGGGCGGTACAGCATCACGGCTGAGCGCAAAACCCTGCTGCAACGCCGTAATACGCTCTTCAGCATCAAGCGATTTACTCTCGCCAAGCATCAGCAACGACACTGCTTGGGCGTAAGGCATGGAGTGAACACGAAAGTAGTCAGCCGCTTCACGAAAAGGGTCAGCTTTACGCACAATCGCCGCATTCGCTTCAAGGCGAAGCACCTGAATCAAGAATGGCTGATGCGCCTCCTCCGCCAGCATCTGCGCTCGGAAAAGGAGATAACTGGCGTTTCGCTGCTGCTTTTCAAGAAGCTGAAGACTTTTGGCAGCCACTCGAATTGCCTGAATACGCTGCACAACATCGCCATCACTCCTCAATACATTTTTCGACTCCGCAGCAATTGTACAAGCGAGAGCATCAGCCGTTTTCGGACTAAGCTTCGGCTCTGCCACCACACAGCGCAACAAACCGGCAAGCGCCGTCATTCGTGTTGCGGGATCAGATTCTGGGGTGATATAACGGCTGTAAATGGCGGCAGCTTTGGCATAATCACCACTTTCGTGATAGAGCGCCGCTTTGTCAAAAATTATCGGTTGTGAGGGTGAGTTAAGGCGTTCGAGCGAGGTTGCCGCCGCTTTAAAATTGCCGAGTTCCCGATGCCACGTTGCTTTATCCACAAAAAGCTGGTTGCGCAAGGAATCAGGCAGAGAACCTTTAGGAAGCTGTTCAAGGCGTTTTGCCGTTGTAAACGCCGCATAATATTCGCCGGTCAATCCTTCGAGATGGCGTTTTTCATACAGTGCTTTCACCATTCGTGAGGCATTAACCTCAAGCGTATCGAGTGCAATGGCCTGGTTGTAGCAATCAAGTGCTTTACTATAATCACGACTGCGACGATATTGGGATGCCTGCTGGTACAGTGCTTCAGGCGTCTGATCTGCCTGATTACCAGCGCCACATCCAGAAAAAAGAAAAAGAGCAATAAGCACCATTCCTGACGGAATCCGTCGGAAATGAATCATCATAACATGGAGCCTCCAGCTCCCTTTTCAAAAATTAGTAGTATGTTGCCTATGAATATAAAAGAACTGTGAATTTAACAAGAGCGCCCTTGAAAATTGTCGGTCAGAATGTTGACTGGATTGATGGATACAAGGGGAGTCACAACACAAAAACATAATTTCAATCATGATAGCAGAAAACACAACAGCACCAACCTTTACGCTGCCCGATTCCGAAGGCAACCGTGTTTCACTTGCTGATTTTGCAGGGAAAAAAGTACTGATCATTTTTTATCCGGGCGACGACACTCCAGTCTGCACGGCGCAATTGTGCGATTACCGCAACAACGTGCAGGAGTTCACCAAGCGCGGGATTGCCGTACTGGGCATAAGCTCCGACAGCGCTGCTTCACACAAAAGCTTTGCCGAGCGCAATCAGCTCCCCTTCACCCTTTTAAGCGACACCGAAAAAAGCGTCGCCAAAGCGTATGACGCTCTCGGTTTTTTGGGCATGTCGCAACGCGCCTATGTGCTGGTTGATGAAGCGGGAATGGTGCTGTTAGCCTACAGCGATTTTCTGCCGATTATCTATCAGCCAATGAAGGATTTGCTGGCGAGAATTGATGGGGTGTAGAGGATGAATTAATGCGTAGGAAAAGAAAAAAGGTAACAATATACACATCACCAGTGACCAGGTTGGCCCTGTAATGAGCTGTTATGGAGCGAAGATTTCAGCAATGACTGCCAATACCTCTGCTTTTGTTTTGGAGTCAATAGTCCCAAGTTTGTGAACCAATCGTGATTTATCAACGGTTCTTATTTGGTCAATAACAACCTGCCCATCCTTGCCATGAAAAGAGCAGTTGACTCGGGTAGGGTAATCTCTGCCTGTGGTGGTCATTGGAGCAACAATAACTGTAGCAACGTAATGATTCATTTCGTCTGGTGAAATAACAAGACATGGGCGAGTCTTACGAATTTCACACCCTATCGTGGGATCCAGGCTAACCAAATACACCTCAAAACGTTTGACTACCATTGCCATTCGTCCTCGTCCCATGAAGATTGGCTATCAAGTCCACCG
>CAIQSY010000155.1 GCA_903874585.1 uncultured Chlorobiaceae bacterium
CGCAATCTGCACATTATCGGGCACTCGATGGGCGGAATGGTTGCCACCGAGCTTTGCCTCCGCTATGCTGATTCGCTGGTTTCAGCCACCATTATTGCCTGCGGTATTTTTGAGGAGACAGCATTGACATCGTTCGGTCTCTTTATGCTTGGCGGGCTGATTGATGTTTCGCTGAATTTCCGCGGCATTTTTCAGGTTGAACCGTTTCGCAGCATGTTTATCAAACGCGCTGCCACAAAAGAGATTCCCCTTGAATATCAGAATGTGCTGATTGAAGATTTTACGCAATCAGACAAAGATGCCACCATTGCCGTCGGAAAGTTTTCTATTGATCGCGACGTTTTGCGTACCTACACGCGCCACGTTCTTGCTATTGCCTCGCCGGTGCTCTGTTCGGTTGGCATGGCTGATAATACCATTCCGCCTGAAGGCACCATTACACTTTATGAAAAACGTAAAGCAGAGTCGAAGTCGCCCACACACTTGGCAAAATTCATGGAGCTTGGTCACTTGCCAATGCTCGAAGAGAGCGCCCAGTTTGCCCGCGAGTTGACTGCACATTTTGAACGTTCTCAACAATACTACAAGCTTCAATCCTAAGAGTTTATCGTGAGTAATATTTTGACTAAAACGCCTCTTTTTCTTTTTGCTTCACTTATCGCGCTCATGCTTGCAACGCCCGTAAAACGTTGTGAGGCACGATCGTTCATGGGGCTACCAAGCCTTGAAGAGCTGGAAAATCCCAATCCGGCTCTTGCTTCTCTGGTTTATTCGGAAGATGGTGTTCTGCTGCATAAATATTTTCTGCAGAATCGAACCTTTATCCCCATGAAATCGATTCCGCGCTCAACGCGCTACGCCCTTATCGCTACGGAAGATGTTGAATTTTACAACCACTGGGGTGTTGATCTTCGTCGACTGGTTTTGGCAATGGGCGAAAATATCATCAAAGGACGCTCTCGCTGGCAAGGGGCAAGCACCATTACACAGCAGCTTGCAAAAAACCTTTATTTGTCGCAGGAGCGTACGGTAACGCGTAAGATGAAAGAGTTTGTTACCGCCATTGAGCTGGAGAAAACCTACACGAAAGATGAAATTCTGGCGCTTTACCTCAATACCGTCTATTTTGGCTCGGGTGCCTATGGCGTTGAGGCGGCAGCTCGCACCTATTTCGGCAAACCGGCATATCTGCTGACACTCCCCGAAAGCGCAACGTTGATTGCTACACTGAAAAACCCGACAGCGTACAATCCGGCAAAGAACCCGACAAGCTCCATTGGCAGACGTAATCTCATTCTGTCGTTGATGGAGAAAGAGAAGTTTATTACGCCGGCACAAGCCGCTCGTGCAAAACAAACTTCCTTAGTGCTGAAATACACGCCCGTTAGCCATCAAGGGCTGGCTCCATATTTTACGGAGTATGTGCGCCAGACCGTCAAGCCAACCGCAATGCTTGGCAATGTTGACCTTTATCGTGATGGATTGACCATTCAAACAACGCTCGACAGCCGGATGCAGAAGTATGCCCAGCAAGCTGCTGCAGAGCATCTGGTTAATCTGCAGGCATCATTTGACCAGACATGGAAATGGACTGAACCGCTGAAAAACCAGATTATCCGTGAGAGTGAACGCTACAAAGAGATGCTCGATAACGGTATGGGCGATCAGCAGGCAATGGTGCGGCTGAAGGCTGATAAAGGGTGGCTAAACAATATCCTGCGCGAAAAAACGCGGGTGCAGATTGCCCTGGTAGCAATTGACCCTACCAATGGTCACGTCAAAGCGTGGGTTGGGGGCAGCAACGGTGAAGCAGATGACTATAAATACCAGTTCGACCACGTCTGGCAGGCAAAGCGCCAACCAGGCTCTACCTTTAAGCCATTTGTTTATACTGCCGCTATTGACAAAGGGCTGCCCGCTAACTTTCAGGTACTCGACCAGCCTCTGGCGCTCAGCAGCGGCGGTGGTATCTGGTCGCCCCGTAACTCCGATGGGTCATCAGGCGGAATGACAACACTTCGTACCGCATTAAGCCGCTCACTCAATCAGGTGACGGTGCGCCTCGCTTATGAACATCTTAAAACATCGGAGATTATCAGCTACGCACGCAGGATGGGGCTCACTTCACCCATGCCCTCAAACCTCTCCATTGCGCTTGGCACCGCAGAGGTAACACCGCTGGAGCTTGCTGGTGCTTTTTCCACATTCGCCAACAACGGCTACTGGAACGAGCCGATATCTATTATGAAAGTTGAGGACAAACACAGCCGTATTTTATCAGAATACACACCGAACCGGCGCTTTGCCATCGACTCTACAACCAACTTTGTGATGGTCTCGATGCTGAAAGATGTTATTAACCGCGGCACAGGCGTCGCCGTTCGTGCGCGGTACGGCTTTAATGTGGAGGCTGCAGGAAAAACGGGAACAACGCAAAGTATGAGAGATGCCTGGTTTGCCGGCTTTACGCCGCAACTTGTTGCTGTTGTCTGGGCTGGGTTTGATGATGAACGCATCAAGTTCACCTCAATGGAGTACGGTCAGGGCGCTCGCGCAGCACTGCCAATATGGGCTGGATTTATGAAACGCTGCTACAGCGACCCAACCTTGAAACTTGGCAACAAGTACTTCCACATTCCTGAAACCGTTATAGCTGTGCCAATGTCCACCCAGAGCAATGCGCCATCCGAACTGCTTGGCAGCGATGTATACATTGAGTATTACACACCCAAAGGGTTCCAGTATTATCAAAGCCATACCGCACAACGCTCACCAGACGTTACTGTGCCACCGGCTGCCGAAGGAAACAGTGTTGCTCCTGTCAGCAGCAGTGGTGCCGCACTCAAGCCACAAAACACTCCGCCAGCTCCAATTGTTGCGCCTGCCGCTGCACCAGCTCCAACTGCAGCCCCGAAACCAAAACCGAAACAGGAGAAAGCGTTGTGATGCTTTTGCTCCATTAAGTCCATTAACATCTCAATTAACCTTTACAATTTTTCTCAGCCATGGAATCGGTCTTAGTTCTGGATTTTGGCTCGCAATACACCCAGTTAATCGCTCGTCGTATCCGCGAATTAGGTATCTATTCTGAAATTCTCCCTTACAACACCGCACCTGAAACCATTAAGGCGCACAGCCCGAAAGCCATCATTCTTTCGGGTGGACCAGCCAGCGTGTACGAAGATATGGCACTGCTGCCAGATGGCGGTATTTTCGCTCTTGGCTTGCCGATACTTGGTATCTGCTACGGCTTGCAGGCTATTGCCAAACATTTTGGCGGCGACGTGGCAAGCTCAGCAAAGCATGAATTCGGACGTGCAAAAATCCTTGTCAGCCATGAGGAGGGTAACGAAAGCATGCTTTTTGCCGACATCCCCGACTCCGACGTCTGGATGAGCCACGGCGACAAGGTGGTACGCTTGCCCGAAGGGTTCCGCGTTACGGCAAGCAGCAGCAACTCCGAACTCTGCGCCATTGAAACATTCGGCAGCAAAGCCGCACTGAAAATTTACGGGTTGCAGTTCCATCCCGAAGTGCAGCACACACTCTACGGCAAACAGCTTCTCTCAAACTTTCTGCTCAAAATTGCCGGCATTACACCCGACTGGTCATCAAAAAGCTTTATTGACCATCAAATTGAGGAGATAGGGCGCAAAGCGGGTAATGAAACGGTCATCTGCGGCATCAGCGGCGGCGTTGACTCCACCGTTGCCGCTGTGCTGGTAAGCCGAGCAATCGGGAAGCAACTGCACTGCGTTTTTGTTGATAATGGACTGTTGCGGAAAAATGAGGCGGAAAAGGTGATGAACTTTCTCAAGCCACTTGGCTTGAATGTGACGCTTGCCGACTCTTCTGATCTCTTTTTGAAACGGTTAAAAAATGTAGCTTCGCCTGAAAAGAAGCGGAAGATTATCGGGCGTACTTTTATTCAAGTATTTGATGAGCATGTGCATCAGGAGAAGTTTCTGGTGCAGGGCACACTCTATCCCGACGTCATTGAAAGCGTCAGCGTGAAAGGTCCGTCGGAGACCATCAAGTCGCACCACAATGTTGGCGGTCTGCCAAAGCGCATGAAGCTGAAGCTGATTGAGCCACTTCGCGAGTTGTTTAAAGATGAAGTTCGTGCCGTCGGGCGTGAGCTTGGCATTCCTGAAACGCTCTTGATGCGTCATCCATTTCCCGGCCCTGGTCTTGCCGTGCGCGTGCTCGGCTCAGTCAGCAAAGAGCGGCTCGATGTGCTGCGCGAAGCGGACGATATTTTTATTGAAGAGCTGCTCTCCAGCGGCCTTTACAGCAAAGTATGGCAAGCATTTGCAGTGCTGCTGCCAGTGCAGTCGGTTGGCGTTATGGGCGATAAGCGCACCTACGAAAACGTTCTTGCATTGCGAGCAGTAGAATCAACCGACGGCATGACTGCCGATTGGGCACCATTACCACACGACTTTCTTGCCCGCGTCTCAAACCGCATCATCAACGAAGTGCGCGGGATTAACCGAGTAGCTTACGATATTTCGTCGAAGCCACCAGCGACAATTGAGTGGGAGTAATGGCAAAAGCCATGTGCTCTGCGTCCAATCAATTAGCGAATGATTACGGTCGTTGAGTAGGGCGTAAGCCCGTATCGAATCAGCGACGCCCTGACGGTTTGGCGTTACCTGCTCGCGGAAGAATGGTTAAACTGTATGGATATTTAAAAATTCTTCCGGTGTAAGCACATCAAGCATCACATTCAGATCAAGCATGATTTTCATGTATGCTTTTCCATTACATGGTGATAAAATATTTCTTCAACAGCAACATCCTTCGGAATAATTCCTGTCATTTTCTGAATATCAGGATGAATGTCATATTTCTGCGATACCTGTAACAATCTGGCATAACGATCTATCAACTCTGACATTGTAATGCTATGCCTTGCAGCATACTGCTGAAGAAAACTGATTTCATCTGTCGGCAATTGAATCGTTACACTGTTTGTATTCATCTTTTTCTCCGTTCATATCACAATAAATTTTTGAGTAAATCCCAATATTTGTAAAAAATCATTTCCCAATAACTCAATCATCGCGCTGCATGATTCTTTATTTTAACATTGGCGTTAGGGGCGATAAGCGCACCTACGAGAACGTTCTTGCATTGCGAGCAGTCGAAGCCACCGGCGACGATTGAGTGGGAGTAATGGCAGGCATCTCAATCAATGGTTTACAGTGATAACGCTTAGCCGACGCTTGGAGCATAGCGGGAAGCGGTCGGCTGGAGCGACTTGGGCAATGGTTGCTTATTGAAATCTCCATGTTTTAGTGCATAGTGATAGAGTGTTAATGGGTCAATATCAATACTACCATTGCAAAACTCAAGACATCCCCACTCAGCATCAATTACTGCTGAAGATAAATCACTTTCTAATACATGCTCACCAATAAGAGCTTTTAGATTAACAATTACATTTTCCCCATTTGCAAAGAGTAATGAAAACTCAAAGCCTGTATTTTGAAAATTCTGTAATTTCATTTTTTCACTCCAAAGGCTCAACTTGATGAAATTTTTGAGTGTTCCACATGTCGATAAGTTCGTTCTGATGTAATTCAGCCCATTCTCGAACAAGATGACCACATTTTATAGGCAATTTGCCCTCAACAATGTTGAGATTGTCAAGTTCCATTACGGCAACATATTCTCCATATTTAATACGAATATGTCGTGGTGGATGTTCTTTGTCAATTAAAAACATCCGAATAATAATTCCATAAAATCGGCTTATTTCTGGCAGATTTTACTTACAAATCATAAGTTCAATAGCTACACTCCATCTCGTAACGGTTTGCGTTACCCGCGATGGGGCGGGCGGCGGAACGCCGTCCGACTGGAAAAATGCTGAGGCGTAGAAAAAGGCTTGGAATCGCGCCAGAATCCCCAGCGTCGGGTGCACGCTTTGTTAGCCGCTTTTATTGTCCTGTTGTCAAACTGATTTTGTACTGTTGCCCGTTGAGTACAAATTCAATAAAATTGCTATCGTGCGATTTTATCATTCTATCGCCTAAGTCAAATTCTTTGTGGTGGTTAGGGCAAAGCAAAATTATATTATCTAGAGTCTCTCTGCCTTTTTGATGTTTCGCTTTGATATGCGCCGCTTCGATATATTTACCGTCATCTTTTTTTATAATTGTTGTTCCGCAGATTTGGCATTTGAAGTCCCGAAGAATTTTTATTTGAGCAATTGTCTTATTGTCTCGCTTATAAGTTTTTTGGTTCACAAAAATTTCTTCGCTATCCGTCGGTTGTAGATTTTTTAGGTCATCAAGAATTTCTTCTTTTGTCTTTGCTTTTTTATAAAATTGGGCAAGTTCTTCCTGCTCTTTTTCGTCTTGCGAGCGATACGGAAGTTCAAATTTTTTTCCAAGATAGTATTCGTAAATATCAGAGAGTTTTTTGTAATCGGATTGCAAAACACCTGCGATAGATAATTCTATAAGTTCATCATAGAGAATTTTTTCCGCAAATACGCTGTCTTTATAAGTGAATCCAACTTGCGGAACCATTCTGTCACTTGATTTGGCTTTGTAATTGTCTGCTGGAAGGGGAACAGGGAATAAAATCGAAAACTGCTTTTCGGCTCTGATGTTAATGCTATATCGGTTGTTTTGAAAACCATTAACAACAAAGTGCTGTTGCGGCTCAATAATTTGAGATTTGCCGTAGACTCCCACAACTTGCCCTTTGTTGTCGTCAATATTTCTCGTGTAAAAAATAATTAATCCGCCGTTTTGAAACTTTGTTGGGGGATTTGTCCATTGAACGAAACCGTGTATAAATTTTTCTGTATCAATATTTCGTTTATCAAATTTGAAATTGAGTGATTCGTGTCCAGCGTTTTGTCTGGCATATTCATGCCCTGCTCGCGGATTAATATATGTGTTTCTCCAGCCTGTCGGGTTCCATGTAATATTTACAAGCAGAACATCACTCATTTCTGTTTCCTTAATTTGTAAGGTAGCGGCTAACAATAATTAGATGGATCCGCCTAAACGGCGGATTTTTGATTTATAACCCATATAAGACGCTAATGAAAAACCACTCAGAATACCGTTAATCGCTTTCAAAAGAAATACTTAAACCTTGTATTACGTTTTATTTTAGCGTCTGATATGGGTCGTCATAAAAAACGTTGCTTACAAGCCATCAACAGGACTTTTTACTCCATTCCAGTTTGAGCAAGAATGATAACAAAAGAAAACCCTGCAATCAAAAAAGAGCAACAATCAGAACAGCTCAACATCAACGCTATTGTATTTTTGTAACCCCGCTTTCGGTCGCGGTATTCATCATTCCTTACAGATATTCGTCGAGACCTTCACGTCGGAGTATATCAACAGCTTCACGCACTCTGTGCGATTTACCTTTACGGCACACAAGTAATGCGTCGTCGGTTTCCACAATAATCACATCTTTTAACCCAATGGTACAGATAAGTTTATCTTTGGGATTCTTGACGAACACATTCTCGCAATCAATTTGCACACAGCGCTGGGCAGCATGTTCATCTGCCACAATGTGACTGATCTCTGCCATTTTAACCACTTCATCCCAGCAACCAAGATCAGTCCAGCCAAACTCCCCAGTCAAAACCAGAACATTATCAGACTTCTCCATAATCCCATAATCAATCGAGCGAGGATGAAGCCATGAATAGACATCAGCAATAACCTTCTGCTCATGCTCCGTACCAAGCGTCTCATAAATCGTCAGCAAATCCTTGTACAACTCCGGCATGGAGCGCTCAAACTCCCGCTCGATAGCATCAATGTGCCAGATAAACACACCGCTATTCCAGTAAAAATCTTGATTCTCAAGAAAAATTTCGGCTGTAGCATAGTCAGGCTTTTCAGCAAATGCTTTCACCGTAAAGAGATGAATATCACTTTGTGCGGAAAATTGCTCAGGAAGCGGAAGTTTTTTAGCTGTTTGAATGTACCCATAAGCGGTCTCTGGCCGGTTTGGATGAATGCCTAATGTCACTAATCCGCGTTGTTCACGAGCAATAACAATTCCCGCTTCAACAATGGTTATAAACTCTTCATTATCCAGAACCAGATGGTCGGATGGTAAAACAATGGTCACCGCATCAGGGTCTCTCTTTTTAATATGAGCTGTCGCAAGCGCAATGCAGGGCGCCGTGTTACGGCTCGATGGTTCAACGATAATATGATCCTGCGGAAAATCCGGCATGGTATCGGCAAGAAGAGTGCGCCCGTGTTCACTGGTAATGATAAAGATATTCTCCTCACGCACCAGACCGGAAATACGGCGAACCGTTTTTGCAATCATGCTGCCATCATCGAGTAAATCGATGAACTGTTTCGGCATTTTCCTCCGAGAAACAGGCCAGAGCTTCTTGCCAAAACCACCAGCCATAATCAGAGCATAGACATGATCATCACAAAAAATACTCATAGCTGCATTATAATCAATGATTTACAGAAATATTACCGGGCAAGATTTGCCGAGAAGTAAAAACTTTTTGGTGCCACCACCGCGTCACTGCACAAGCTGGCGTACATCTGTTCCGCTCCAAACCAGGGGACAACTTCAGCCAAATATAAAGAAAGAAGCTTTTAATCCTCTATAAAATATTGAGTTATCTTTTATTCTGTAACGACTTATTTATACCCACCATTGTAAAACAGCAATCGCCCGAGAGCTCAAGCACTGCACCTTATCCTCGTTATACTGTAATCGGGTATTCAGCATGGATGGCGCTCAATCGTGACCGGCAGCTCGCATCAGGCGGTCGCGGATTGCTCTGCCAAGTCCCTCATTTGATGGCAGTTCGCAAAAAATAGTTGCAATACCTTCAGCATCGCAGCGGCGGAAAAAGCTGAAAAGCTCATGCCCATACTCGTCAAGCGTTGCGCATTGTTTGTGCAGCGTAACACCTGTTGGCGCTTCCGCAAAACCAATGGAAGCGGAGGATGCGGTTGTCGCGGGTATTTCGCCCGCATGGTAGAGAATGATGGTGGCTTTCGGTGCGTAATGCGGGTATTTCAGCCCTGGGCTTTTCGGGGCGGATGCTTGCTCTGCTTTGGTTGCAACCGTAATGTTTGGCACAACCTCCTGCAACTGCTCCAGCGTAATGGCGCCCGCACGCAGCAAAAGCGGCGTCGGGCACGAGCAGTCAACAATCGTTGATTCCAACCCGATGGCGCTTGGTGTACCGCGAAGTACAGCATCAATTTTACCGTTCAAATCGTGATAGACCGCCTCCCAGTTTGTGGCGCTTGGTAAGCCGGAGAGATTGGCTGAGGGCGCCGCCACCGCGCACTTTGCCAGCCGCAGAAACTCCCGTGCTACAGCATGTGACGGGCAGCGGATTCCCACAGTTTGCAATCCAGCCGTTACCATTTCAGGAACACGAGGATGTTTGCGCAACACAAGCGTCAGCGGTCCCGGGAAAAAGCGCTCAATCAGCCGCGCAGCGTCGGGCGTTATCTCCGTTACCACATCCGCAAGTTGCTCAACGGTGGCAATATGGACGATCAGCGGATTATCGCCCGGGCGACCCTTCGCCCTGAATATTTGCTTGATTGCTTCAGTGTGGCAGATGCTGGCACCAAGCCCATACACCGTCTCGGTTGGAAAGGCAACAACACCGCCAGCATTGAGAATTGCAGCAGCTTCGGCGGCTGAGGTGGTAAGAGTAGTCTGCATGTGATGCAAAAAGTGGGATAAACGACGTCAAAGAAACAGGAGCGTTGCGAGCACACCAACAGTTGCACTGACGAGCGGTATCGAGAGATTGTCATCAATTTTGACGTCGCCGATACGCACGAAAAATGCTTCGGCAAGCGTTGCGGTTATTGCCATGAAGAAGCCAACCAACGAATGCAAGCCAGGGACAACGTTCACAATCAGCAACGCAGAGAGCAAAAATGCGGCACTGCCTTCGAGGCTTTTCTGCCCAAAGCGATGTTTACCGAAGATTTTACCAACAATTGCCGCCAGCGTATCGGAAATGGCAACCAGCGCAAATGCTGTTACTGCAATAATTTTAGGGAAAAAGAGCACCAGCAGCAGCGCAGCAAGGATAATGTTGGTTGCGCCATTGAGCGTCAGCTTGCTTCCCTCAAGCTCATGCGTTCGCAGCATGGAACCAAATGTTGTGTGATACCACCGAGCAACCGGCTTGAAAAAATTCTTCAGGAGATCAATCACAAAAAAACCGCAGAAGAGCGGCACAAGAAGCAACAGCGCAAGCTCTCTGCTGATAAACCAGTAAAGCACCGGAATTGATAGTGATGAGAGGTGAATCGCTTTCCGCGCGACTTCATAGCGGAGTTCCAGTCGGTCGGTCGCTTCCATAATCATAACGTGGCAGTGAACAAAGGTAAAAGCACGGTACCGCTGCAATGGCAGCACAATCTGTTTCAGCGCTGAATATACATCCAAATCTCCGTAACAGGAAAGGCGCACCTTGAAGTACGCCTTTCACCTCTCCATTGCACCGCTGGCGATGTTTTTCTCTATTTCGGGAAAGGCAGCTTACGCTCTCCATCTGGTGAAATAAACCAGACTTGCCCCGTCTCAATATCCATTTTATAAGCGCACGAATTACCCGCGCCAACAATCCTGTATTTTTCTCCGCCACCGCATCCCGTTAACGAAGCCGAGAGTGCCGCAAGTACGACAATGAACATAAACTTCATAGTTCCTCCTTGATGTATTTTGAATGATTGTTTGCCTGCATGGCATTTGAACGCCGAAACTTACGCAAAATCTTACATAATCGCTATAAGGCTGAGGGTGGCGTGGTTTATAATTGCTGGGCGGCTTCGGGACATACATTCAAGACTCAGCCATTTTATTTGGGGCACGGCATCACCTTTCCCTGCGCAAGATTTTCAAGCCATGCAGCAGCTTTTTCATGTGGGATAGCCTCGCCGATCAATTGATAACGTTCCCAACGTTCCATATCCTCGCGTTTTTCTCGCTCGTAGTTTTCTTCGCGCTCTAAAAATGTTTCGATTGCTTTACACATAAGCCAGTGCGGCGATCTGTCGCGGATATGAGCTAAAGCTCCAAGCCGGTGCGGGGTGGTATCGTCTAACTTGACGCCTTTTGTCTGTGACATGACCAAATCTCCTTTTGGTATAAGGTTAACATTTGTTACAACCTTTAGCAACCTTGTTGAGTTGAGATGTCTTTTCATTCTCCAGTGAGGTTACGTTTCGTCCAGTATAGTAACCACATACATCCAACTTTTACCATCCTGCCACAATTATTGAACCGCGATTCTCTGTCAAATTCTTCATTTCCTCAATCTGGCTGTAATTCCTGTAATTTTGTACCAAAATAACGCACGGAGTGGCTGCTCTTATAATCTCTATTCATATTCACGCAAAACGTTCAGTAATTATCACTTAACCCATGACGACTGACAAATTACAGATAGCCGCCATTGACATCTTGGCATCAACTCTTTTCACATGATATTCTGGATTTAAAAAAAACAGCTTAGATTACAATAAAATAGCATGGAAGCCGTGACGTCATGATACAATCGTTCAAAAACCGAGCAACTGAAGAGCTTTTTAATGGCAAGAGAACTAAAGCGGCTTTAAAGCTTTGCCCTGCATCATTATGGAAACCGGCGTGCAGAAAACTTGATCAACTTGACTCGGTCGTCAATCTTGAAGAAATGCGGATTCCTCCGGGAAACCATCTGGAAGCATTGGCAGGCGAGGTGTGGTAGAGTTGCATCGAAAACAGCAAATAACGTCCTTTCAATCACACTTCGTTGTTTCGAGCAATAAGCCCATACTTTATTGCTCGTGATTCATTCAGCACATTGATA
>CAIQSY010000156.1 GCA_903874585.1 uncultured Chlorobiaceae bacterium
CGGCTGAAAAAAATCTGATAACGCAACCATGAGCAGCACTTTTTATCTGATCGGCATCGGTTTTTTTGTTGGCGTCGCCGCATGGTTCCTCTTTATCTGGGCAGTCAAAAGCGGCCAGTTCGACGACCCCGAAGCACCAAAGTACCGAATGCTCGACGATGAGAATGAGCATGGAAAACCCTCAATACATGAAACAACACCCAAAAAGAAAAAAAGCCCATGAACAGCGCACTTCTCGCCATGCTCCTCTCCGGTCTTGCCGGAGGATTCGGCCACTGCATCAGCATGTGCGGGCCAGTGGTTGCCGCCTTCACGGTGGGTGAAACCCGACAAGGAGTGCTTCACCACCTGCTCTACAACCTCGGACGAATCACCACCTACACCATCCTTGGCGCCATTGTCGGGCTCTCCGGCTCATTTCTTGTGCTTGCCACCACCATCGAAAAGTTCCAGAACATCATCACGCTTATTGCCGGCATCTCCATCATCATGATGGGGCTTGCCAGCGCGGAATGGCTGCCACTGCCCAAACAGCTCACCACGTGCTCAACCGGCGTTTCGGTCATTCAGCGCATCATGGTGCTTTTCAAAGCTCCACGCTCCATCGGCACCTACTACCCAATGGGCATCGTCCTCGGCTTTCTCCCCTGCGGCCTCACCTACACCGCCCTCCTCGCCGCCGCACGCGCCGCCATGGAGGCACCTCACCCCTTTGCCGGCATGATGCAAGGCGCCCTGATGATGATGCTCTTCGGCATCGGCACTGCACCAGCGCTTATTCTGGTAGGAAAGGTGGTGAACACCATCAGCAACAGAACACGGAAATGGTTCTATCGTGTTGCCAGTGTAATTATGATTGCGACCGGGGTTTGGTTTGTGGTGTCGGGGTTGTGAGCGGATTGGGAATTTGAGTATTATTAATAAGACAAAATCAATAATGTAACATTCACTGTGGAGTGTATAGAATATCATTAACTTAATCAATGCGGGGAAAAGAATAAATGGATAACACAATTATTACAAGTATACTTGGTGCTCTAGCAACAATTATAGCTGCAATAGCTTCACCTTATTTTGCCAATAAAGTCCAAGAGCAAAAGAAATCAAAATATATGCCTGTTGCACCAATTGCTCGGCAAAATGCATTATTTGGCACTTGGTCTGGTGTGATGGATCAAAAAAATGGAATAGCTGATGTATTAAATAAACACACATTAACACTTTATTTTACAAAAGGAAGCAATCCTATTATTGGAAAAATGAAATTAGAATTTAAAACTACTGGGCATAGATTTCTTGATCAAGATATATTTACAGAAGCAAAAATAGTAAACACAGTATATGACGGCAGAATTTTTAAATGCGATTATATAAATAAAGATGACAACGCTACACACTTTGGAACATTATATGGTGAACTTTCCCCCAACGGAAAAGAGATTACAGGTGAATTCTTAGGATATGGGCTTATTAGCAAACAGTTTGTTTCTGGAGCTATCGAACTAATAAAACAAAATAGCATAAACGTAGATACAAATTAATTACTTACACCTAATAATCAAATAAAATAAGTAATCAACATAAGATTCAATAATTATATAAATCAAAATAAACAAACATTTATTTATCAATGCACACAAAACGAAACAAGTGGATAGCACAATTATTACCGGCTTAATTGGTGCTCTATCGACAATTATAGCAGCAATAGCTTCACCTTATTTTGCAAATAAAGTCCAAGAACAAAAGAAATCAAAATATATGCCTGTTGCGCCAATTGCTCGGCAAAATGCATTATTTGGCACTTGGGTCGGTACGATTGAACAAAAAGTCGGAATAGAGCGCGTATTAAACAACCGTTCACCAGGCTTATTGAAACTTCATTTTACAGAAATAAGCCATCCTATGATCGGAGAAATGAAAGTAGAATTCAAGACTACTGGAGATGAAATTCTAGATGAAGATAGATTTATCGAAGCAAAAATAGTGAATACAATATATGATGGAAGAATTTTTAAATGCGATTATATAAATAAAGACAACAACGCCATACATTTTGGAACATTATATGGTGAACTTTTTGCTAATGGCAAAGAAATCAAAGGTGAATTCCTTGGATATGGACTTATCAGTGAGCAATTTGTTTCTGGAGAAATAGAGCTAAAAAAACAACTGATAGTACAACCATAAACACCAGAAGGAGAAGTAGACGATGGGATTGTCAATAAACACTACAGGACTTGAAAAAACTGTCGATCCTGAAACTGGCAGTATTTTATTTTATCGTAAAAATTTTTCAGGAATCCCCGAACAAGTAGTACATGGCGATGGCTTTACTATTGAATTAAGCGGCAATGAAGTTGTACTGATTGATATTTACAACACGGATTTGCTGTTATCAAAATTAGCAGATGAAGCAATTGCTGCAAAAGCATCGTGATTATTATAAACCGATCAACAAGTAAGCAATCAGCAAAAAAAACCTGATGCCTTACCACTTCACCAATGAAAAACCGTTATGCTTATTGCAACAGATCGTTGGCTTGTTTTGTCGGGGGATGAGATGCAAAAATATGAAGTGTGGTCAGCGTCAGATCATACCAACATCAGAGCTCTATTGACAGGTTGGCATCAGCGTAGTTATAACGACCCAATATAAAACGCTGGAATAAAATATAATAACGGTGTAAGTGACTCATATTCAGAGAATTAACAGCATTTTACATACTTTAACAGTTGAGAATTATATGGGTTGTAATTCAAAAATCTGCGGTTTAGGCGGATCCATTTAATCATTGTTATGCTGAAGGAAAATTTTGATCTATGAACCAAGACTGGATTCTCCAAAAAAAAGAAACCCGCAGAGCCTTCTCTAATGCGACCTGGGTTCCTTTGAGATCCTCCTGCAATGATGAGCAGGGTGAAGTTCGAAATATAGGCTACGTCAGTGAGTACTTTGGATGTGGGTCTGTTGCGTTCCCTCCTGAGCACCGAGAAGTCGCGGAACAACTTGGCTGGAGTAGCATTGGAATCCGTCACAGTGCACAGCCGTATGCTTACGAGGATGGTTACTACTCATCCATCGAGCAGTATCAATACAACGACAAAGAACCCATCGGAGTTCACCTTGTCTTTGAGCACCCTCAACCGGTAGTTGGCGGAAGGCTATGGATACTGAATCCTGATTTGATTGTTGCTCTACGTCTGATAAAAGATGGAAATAACTGGGTAAGGCCAGAAGAAAATTTCGTTGTTGTGGTTCGTGAGGTTCTTGATGAAAAAGGAGATCATCGCCTTATCGAGATCAAACGAGAATTTCTTCTCGATTATTTAGCGGCAAGAAACCTGTCACTTCGCCTCTCTTGCTACCGCCAAAGGGTGGAAAATGTCGCTGAACTTGAAAACAGCGCATACGCTAATCTAACGAATCAACAAGAACAACGAGATGGTGGAAGATTTGAGCTTCTAATTCGGAGTTTAGAAGATGTCTATGGGGGGAGTTTGGCTTCTATCAGGGTATGGCGAACTGATGTTGATGAAGATGAAGATGCCCCAGTGATGGGGCCAGAAAGTAATGACAACACCGACTATGAAAACTCGCAGGGGCATCTAAGTGGTTATGAAGGTATAAGGGTAGAAGGCGAGTTTTGGCGTGATGAATGGATTGAGCATCAGGGGCAAAGTAAGCGTGTTCGAGGAGATGCAGATACAAATCTTCCTCAATTCATAGTGGAGACTGACGGAAATCGAATGGCATCTGCCGATTTAGATAATGAAGACATTGGCCGATGGCTGTGGTTCCGATCCTGCATAGTAAATGAGCTTCTCGGTCTTCGGGGCTTTTCTCTTGAGTGGTATACGGCAGAAACAGGTGGTATTCGCTCCACATCTGGGTGTGTAACCCACTTCGGAATTAATTCTTCGGATTTAATCACTGTCTATGCCTATGACATTGCCCGTCTTGACGCATGGGAGCAGCATATTTGGGTAGCTCACAACGTTGTTCCGGACGGAAAGGTTTCAAATGAGCTATTAGCGTCGCAAGTAAAAGCAAAGCCAGCATCTACTCATGCTGTTGAAGAACTTCTTTTCAAGGTTATGGAGTGGTTAGAGGAGGGATTTCGTCAAGAGTTCAACGTTTCTCTTTACACTCACGACATAGAGCATACCGCTGCCATGGTGAATATATCCCGCTTTGCGAGCAAAGATCAGGCATCATTGCTAAGATTAGCAAAAGAGCTTGTTCGTGTTTTTTCAGATCGGCTTGATGTACGTGAGCTCCGTAAGCTTTCAACGCACTCTAATAAAGAAAAGCTCGGTTCGAACAAGCTTCTTGAGGATGTTCTGGCTCAGAAAATTGGGTATGATAAAGCTCGTCGTGTTTTTAGTCCAATTGGTGGCGCTTATGACATGCGAGTAGGTGATGCACATCCGACCAGCTCGAAGATTGGAGATGCATTAAAACTCGCAGGAATTGACGAAAGCAAGTCGTTTCTGAGACAGGGCGAACAACTGATTTCGAATTTCGGACAATCAATTTGGTGGATTGGCAAATTGATTTTTGAAACATCGGAAGAACCACGTAAATAAAAATATGAGGACATAACGTTGCGCTGCACTCGGAAAATTTTTCCGCTGCGCTACAAAATTTCCGGTGAGCGCACAGAGGCTGAAACTCCAATGCAGTTGTATCAACCCTGAAGGATTTTTAACAACAGTCACCAAAGAGATTACAATATGTCCACAATGATGATAAAGAAAGAAGCGCATAAACTCATTGACCTTCTGCCCCCGAAAGCTACATGGGAGGACCTGATGCACGAAATATATGTTCGCGAGGCAATTGAACGTGGCTTGGCAGATAGCAACTATCCGAAATTTCCGGATAGTTCAGTTTATTGCTTCGGAATAGTGAAGGGAGATGGCTTTGACATGTTCAGACAGTTTTACACGATTTGAAATTCGCGTATTACTCGTCATAAGCATCAGATATTGAATCTCAGAGAATATCATGAAATCCGTGACACTGGAAATTGATCGTAGCTTTACAAAAAATTATGCAGACTATAACTATTCAATCATTCGAGAAGTCCGTTACTTAAAGGAAAAGAATGCCGCCAAATACGGCTTCGACATCCGATTGATCGCAGCAGCAGCACAATTGAAGCAACGCCAGCATCCTGAACGAATCGTAACAAGGAACTGACGGATGCTGAAAAAGTGTATGGAAAAGAAGCGCTAACACGCCGCGTAAAGGCGAATGAGTTGTAAAACTTCGCAGCAGCAGCACTCATCGAGCATGCAACCCATCAAACAACATCACCTTACACACCATGAAAAAAAATAACATCAAAAAACCATTGTGCAAGATAGAGAAGAGCGACATTGAAGAGCACTTCAACGAAC
>CAIQSY010000157.1 GCA_903874585.1 uncultured Chlorobiaceae bacterium
AAGCATCTCTCCACTACGACTCATTAATGGCGTTAATTGCAGAGAGTGTACTCCTTCGGCAAGATGCGCTTCAAGTTCCTTTTTACCCCATATAAGGGCGCTTTGCGTTATATCCTCTACCGTGATCTGCTCTTTCAGCAGCAGTACTCTATCGCATACACAGGGCCCGACAGTGGAATCATGGCAACATTCCCGAAGGAGAGGTGTAAAACCCTGCTGAGCAGCGATTTTCAGGTGGCCTGATTTTGCATCAACAAGACGGACAGATCCCATCTCAGCTCCTGTAATGGCACATGCTGCATCGATGACCTTTTCAAAAACCCCATCTACATTACCCTCACGAACGAAAAGTGCGGAAATTTCATGAAGTTTTGACATAGCTTCAAGATCTTTGTCAAGAACAGCTTGCGCTGCTCTCAGTCTCTCTTCCGTGTGCTTGAGCTCCGTGATATCCTGTGAAAAAACAACTAACCGGTCCACGTTGCCATCCGAACCAAAAAGAGGACAAATATGGTGGATTTTCCTGCCCTGAAACAAAGCATCCCCTTCCAACTCTCCCTCAAAAGAAAGGCGCTTGGCAGTACGCAACACTTCCGCAACCTTTTTCTTTCGATGAAGAGCCACATCAGAAGGTAAAAGATCGTAAACGTTTATGCCAAAGCACTCTGAAAGAGGTTTACCAAAACGTTTAGCGAATGGCTCGTTAGCTTCAAGAAGTATGCCCTGACAATCCATGAGGAACATAGATTCAGGAATTGCATTGAACAAAGAGCGAAGGGTGTGCTCAGATGGCTGCAATTCGAAATCAGCCTTATTATATTTGGGAACATCCATTATCAATACCGATCATGCCTGTTTTGAATCGAAGAACGCCTGAACCCAGTACCTTGTCCAGCTAACGGTAACATCGGGCAGCGCACTGTGCTGTGTGTTATGACCAATAATTTAACCCAAAAAATCAGTGCCGACGGCTAATGTATTTTTCTGAAAAGACAAATAACCGGAGTAAAATTATGCCTCCATAACACTCTTCTTCGCTTATCAGAAAGTTGACTGCGAAATTCCGCAATAACAACGAAGAACACCTCGACCTGCATGCCATCAAATTAATTCGACCAAGAATCTGACAGTAATTATATATATAAATTATACAATCACAGTTAATGGGGCTTCAATAATAATGAGTTAAATATTTTTCACTCCGCATCACATATATAAAACATATACAAACGAAACAATCAGCCGCATCATAACACAATAAATATTTATCAAGCTATAACTTTTAACCATAAGTACAAGTATTCTTGTTCATATTTTAACAATTAGAAAGTCTCTTGCCTTTATAAAATAATATCTGACCCTCAAGTTGGTTTACCTGAGGTGATATCATATTATTTTATTGAACGTTAAGCAACAGCTACGCACCATCTCAGCGATGTTGATTTTATGTTATTTTAAGCAAAAAAAGAGTAAAAATTATTATTATAAAGTAATAATACAATCAGATAAGAATAGGATAAGAAAAAAGAAGAGAAAAGAATCAATGATGATAGATAGCAATACGTGGAAATATCTGTTCAGCAAAATTCGCGAACCCTATTTTGACCGATAAAAAAGATCTGAGACGG
>CAIQSY010000158.1 GCA_903874585.1 uncultured Chlorobiaceae bacterium
CTGCCTTCTTATCGGTATTGGCAGCGGGATGTTACTTGCTAACCGCGCACCGTGGGTGCAGAAAAAAATCGTTTCGATTGAAGCTTCTCCCGTTAGCGGACGAGGGGCATTTGCTCTGACAAATATCAAAGAGGGCGATATTATTGAGCGCTGCCCTGCGCTTGAAGTGAGTGATAAGGATGTTGGCGGTGAACTGCTGAACTACGTTTTTTACGGTCAAACGGAGAAACACCGCCTTATTGCCATGGGCAACGGAATGCTCTTTAACCACTCATCAACCCCAAACGTCGCCTATTATCGAGAGAACAGCTCACTTGGAGCGGAACTTATCCTCTACGCATTGCGCAACATCCGTAAAGGCGAAGAGATGTTCTACAGTTATGGGGATGATTGGTGGACAACACGCCAATAATACGATAAAGCTCATCCATTTTTCAATGTTTTGTAATACTCCACACCATGACCGCTCCCTGCAGTGACTGCCATAACAGTAAGGAACCGCCAACGCTGACCGACGATTTTCAGAGGAAAATTGATTACGTGCGGCTTGCCGTAACTGCTGACTGCAACCTCCGCTGCAGCTACTGTATGCGCGAAGAGCATGAGGAGCACACCAGCAGAGCCGACCAGCTCTCAACAGAGGAGATTCATACCATCATCAACGTGCTTGCCGAACAGGGCATTACCAAACTGCGTCTGACTGGTGGCGAACCGCTGTTGCAACACGATATTGTGGAGATTGTGCGGAGAGCAAAGCAGCAGCCGAACATCCAAACCGTCAACCTCACCACGAATGGGCTGCTGCTCGATAAACTGCTCGCGAAATTGATTGATGCCGGGCTCGATTCGATTAACGTCAGCATCGACACGCTGCGCCGCGACCGCTACAAAACCATTACACGGCGCGATGAATTTGAGCGCGCAAAGTCCAATTTTACCATGCTGCTTGAGAGCAACATGGTTCCAGTAAAACTTAATGTGGTAGTGATTAAGCGAATCAACAGCGATGAACTGGAGGATTTTGTTGCGCTGACGCGAGATTATCCGCTGATAGTGCGTTTTATTGAGTTGCAACCTTTTGATGATAATCAGATATGGCGCACAGGTCAATTTTTTGGCGCTGATAAAATTCAGGAGATGCTGACAACTCTCTATCCAGAGATGCAAATCCTCAAGAGCAGTGCCACCCAGAACTTCACCTTCAGCCTGCCAAACCACCAGGGGCAGGTTGCTATTATTCCCGCCTACACGCGCAACTTCTGCCACGACTGCAACAAAATCCGCATTACATCAACTGGGAAAATTATCAGTTGCCTCTACGGAAAAGAGGGCATTGAACTACTCCCACTTTTGCGCAGCGGAGCAAGTAACGAAGCGATTGCCGCGCTCTTTCGCAAAGCAGTTGCACTCAAGCCTGAAAATGGTAAACATGCGGCAAGTAACGGCGTACGCACCAGCATGTCGGAAATTGGCGGGTAGAAAACCGTTCTGCGCCGCAGTAACTCCCCGACACGAAACAGCAATGGCTGAAAATTTTTGGCTATATTCACGCACTTGCTTTTCCACCTCAACTGATATTTCTCTATGAGCACCACAAAAAAAGAGCTCCTCTGGCAGAGCCGCTTCTCCCTGCCTTTCGACCGCGATGCACTTCTCTTTTCATCGTCAGTGCATGTTGATAAAAAACTCTATCGTGAAGATATTCAAGGCTCTATTGCCCACGTTACCATGCTTGCGGAAGAGCAGATTGTGAGTATGGCGGATGCGGAGCAGATTATTACCGGCTTGCTGGAGATTGAGGAGGAGTTGACAAGTGGGATGCTGCAACCCCATTGGGAGGATGAGGATATTCACACTGTTATTGAAAACCGTCTGAAAGAGAAAATTGGAGCCGTTGCCGGAAAACTTCACTCGGGCAGAAGCCGCAACGACCAGGTTGCAACCGATACACGCCTCTACATGCGCCGCCAGATTACCGAGCTGCAGGAGGCGCTTCACGGGCTCTTGAACGTACTCGTGGAAAAGGCGGAGAGCTACCACAACACCATTATTTTCGGCTACACCCATCTGCAACGCGCCCAGCCCATCTCCGCTGGACACTACTACATGGCGTATTTCAACATGTTCAATCGCGACCGCCAGCGCCTGCAGGATGTAATGAAACGGGTGAACATCTCCCCTCTTGGCGCGGCGGCATTTGCCGGCAGTACCCTGCCACTCAACGCAAAACGATCGGCGGAGCTGCTCACCTTTGACGACGTTTTTGCCAACAGCATTGATGCCGTCAGCGATCGCGATATCATTATTGAATTTATCTCCGCCTGCTCAATAATCATGATGCACCTCTCGCGCTTTGCTGAAGATTTGATTCTCTGGAGCTCGTATGAGTTTGGCTATCTGGAAATCAGCGACGCTTTTGCTACCGGCTCGTCACTGATGCCGCAAAAAAAGAATGCCGATATTGCTGAACTTGTACGAGGCAAAACAGGAAGAGTTTACGGTAATTTGATGGCAATGCTGACCATTATGAAAGGGCTTCCGCTCTCTTACAACCGCGATATGCAGGAGGATAAACAGCCGCTGTTTGACAGTGCAGAAACAACCATCAGCAGCGTCACCATTTTTGGCAAACTTCTGGAAAACACTAAACTGAAAGAAGAGCGACTGGCAAAACTGACGGCGGAGGATCTCAGCCTTGCCACTGAAATTGCCGAATACCTTGTCCGCAAGCAGATTCCCTTCCGCGATGCGCACCGCATAACCGGCAAAATTGTAACATGGAGTATTGCCTCCGATGTCACTCTCCCTAAAATTCCTGTGGAGACCTTTAA
>CAIQSY010000159.1 GCA_903874585.1 uncultured Chlorobiaceae bacterium
CCTGGCCAGCACATTGCGATTGTTGGACCAAGCGGTGCCGGCAAATCAACCATCACCTCGCTCTTCATGCGTTTCTGGAACAGCAGCGAAGGAGAGATAACCATCGGCGGAGAGAACATCAGCCGCTTCAACCCCGAAGAGCTGCGGCGCAACATCGCCCTCGTTTCACAAAAAACCTACCTGTTTGCAGAAACCATCCGCGAAAACCTGCGACTCGCTGCGCCAGAGGCGAACGACGATACACTGAAAGCTGCGCTTACCGCCGCCGGACTTGGCAGCTTTACCGCACAGCTCGACGAATGGTGCGGACAGCACGGCATGAAACTCAGCGGCGGCGAAAGGCAGCGCATCGCCATTGCCCGCGTGCTCCTGCAAAACGCGCCAATCATGATTCTCGACGAAGCAACCGCCAACCTCGACGGCGTAACGGAGAGAGAGGTAACGGAGACGCTGAACGCCATCAGTGCAGGAAAAACGCTGATAACAATTACGCATCGGTTAAAAGGAATGGAGCAGTATGACCAGATTCTTGTACTTGAAAAAGGCCGAATTGTCGAGCAAGGCGTACATGGCAAGCTGATGGCTGAAGATCGGCTTTATCGCCGGATGTGGGAGCTGCAGCATAGCACGGAGGTGCTGGGGTGAAAACCAGCGATATGTCAGGTTTTCTTTGTAATGATCCGTTCGACGCACAAGTACCATCAACGAGACCCTTCAACGAGCGATCCGACAATCTTCCATCGTCGCCCAAGGCAAAAGTGTACACATCACCTCCGAACCAGCCGGCATCATTTCGTCAGAAGCTTCAGCTTCAATCAGGCAATTTGCTCCAAGCAAAGAAGTTACGTTATGTGACTCAATTTTTTCAGCTACTCGGCACCTATACTCACCATCTTCAAGCCACACCTGACCGGGCAAAAAACGATAGCGTTTTTTATCGGCGGGAAATGGTTCAGCCAAATGCGCACGTCGTGAAGCCACGTCACCCTTACCTTGCAACGCAAGCATGGCAGGAACACCATACACTACAAGGCAAACAATCGCTGAAATGGGGTTACCCGGCAAAGAAAAAACGACCTGACCTTCACTGCCCAATCCAAAATAGAGCGGTTTCCCCGGTTTTTGGGCAACACTCCAAAACTTCTTGGTGACACCAAGTTCAGAGAGCTCTGACTGAACAAAGTCGTATTCGCCTGTAGAAATACCGCCAGCCGTGATGAGCATATCGCACTCGGAGAGCGCCGTCGCCAGCACTGCACGCAACGCTTCGCGATCATCTGGTGCATGGCGCACCGCAACCGGCTCAAGAGCAACAGAACGACAGAGCGCTTCAAGCATAAAACGATTGCTGTTATAAATCTGAGCCGCTGAAGCCTCTTCGCCGGGCATCCGCACTTCATCGCCCACGGTGACAATGGAGACTCTCGGGCGCCGTTGCACTTCTGCCGAAGCAAAGCCGAATGATGCAAGGACAGCTATTTCAGCAAGCGTAAGGGTAACGCCTTGACGCAGAAGATGATCGCCAACACCAACCTCTTCGCCTGCATAACGAACATTTGCACAACGCTTTGTTGATTTATAAATAGCCACAACATCAGCGCCAAAACCACTGGTCTGCTCAAATGGAACAACAGTATCAGCA
>CAIQSY010000160.1 GCA_903874585.1 uncultured Chlorobiaceae bacterium
TTATTTTCTAATAAGCAAATAGTGAACAAAAATTGAACTCTGACGAGCTATAATATATGCAAAACCGTTTGGGTTTTTCTCGGTCAACGCGAAACCAATGGTTCATCATCAATCCGAGTTGGAGTTTCGTCTGAAGAAAAATATAAATTTTTATGCGTGACGATTTTTTTGACGTAACAAGAGCAGGAGATACCGCAAAACAAAAGCTTGCATATTTTTAAGAAGATGCCGTATATTCAAAACACTATTCTTTTTTTTCTACAGGTTTTTATTTTTCCTTTCAACAACTAAACTACAGGAGAACAATTTTATGTCTCGTCTTTTTTCCGCAGCACTCTGTGCTCTTTTTGTTTTTTCGATGACGACTGTTGATGCCAGCGCTGCTGATGCTAAAGCTGGTGCCGCTGTGTACAAATCAAGCTGCGAATCTTGCCACAAAACGGGCATGATGGGTGCACCTAAAGTTGGTGACAAAGCTGATTGGGCTGCACGTGTAAAAACTGGCATGCCAACCTTGCTTAGCCATTCAACAAAAGGCTATACCGGTAAAAAAGGTATGATGCCGGCAAAGGGTGGCAACGCAAAACTGACCGATGTACAGATTGCTAACGCTGTTGAGTACATGGTACAGAGCAGCAAGTAATTGCTCTGTTACTACCTGACTATTCATCATCAAGCAAAGAAGCTTTGCACAACCCGCTTGATGATAGAGTAAAAAAACAACTTCCCTCAAACGGCGATCCTCTTCATTGATGATAAGGATCGCCCGAAAGGGAAACTGCAACATCAGAAAGGACAATCGTCATTACCCATAACGCTCTCTTCGCGATCAGCGATTGGTGGTGAATAGGACGGTGGTTCTTCGCTGTAAGATGATGATTCTCCTCCTCCATTGTTTCCACCCTCAATCTTCCACGCTTTCACATCGGTGTACCATTTGCCATTGAACTCACGGCTCTCAACGTCGAATGAAATGGTGAGCTTGGCGCCAATGTTCAGCAGGTTTCTATCGTGTTTATCGCCCCATAAGGCAATGCAGATTTTTTTGGGATACTGTCCATCGGTTTCAACAATAATATCCTGTTTTTTCCAGGGTCCATTTTTGCCCATGCCTGTCTGTTCGGGCAAAATTGCTACAAGTTTTGCGGTAAGCTGCATAAAAAATTGATGTTATAAATTGGTTATCGAGTAATGGTTTGCCTGAGATTGATGGTGACATAATACACCGCTCCCCCAAAAACAAACCCTGCGCCTGCAAGCAGCATGTTGTTGTTGAGGAAAAATGCCAGCAGAATCGCCGTTGCTGCAAGCAACAAAATGGTAAGCTGTTTGAAAGCACGCCGCATAACTCCCGTCTCAAGCAACGCCGAAAGAGCTGAGTCGCTGCGGAGCGTATCGAGGGAGTTTGAGCTGATAATTGATGGAATAACAATATATATCATGCCGATAAAGGAGAAGGTAATCCAGCCGAGCAGCGCTGCATGGGTGTGTGAATGGTAAATCCACATGCGGTCAAACGGCAATGGAGGAACGGTACCAAAATGAATGCCCTTGAGAAAGTAGATATTCATAATGCCATAAGCGCTGGTTGCTAAAAGAAGCGAGAGACCGCTTAGCAGAAAGGCAAGCGCTGGATGGTGAAATTTGCTCTTAAAAAAGTTGTGGAGATAGATGGCAAAACTGCCGAGCAGCGCCATAACACCAAAAGAGAGCAGATGGCTGATAAGCATCATGCTGATATAATCTTCGAGAAGAATAACAATGAGGAAAAAGAGCACCCCACCAACAAAAATATAAAACCAGAGACTGAAAAGACGTTTTGCAAGCTCACGTTTTGATGAGCGGCTCCATGCGTAGGTGTAGAGAAAACCCATCACACTAATGCTGAGCGGGAATGATGAGCCAAGAAAATAGGAGGATTGGGTAACGAAAAAGGGGATAATCCAGAAATCAGGAAATGCCTCTTTAATGCCCAGCGTCAAGAGACCAATATTGGCAACAAGCAAAAAAATCACATCAAAAATGTAATAGCGCACCGAGACCTCTTTCCATATTGTCGGGATAGAGAGTGTGGTAAAAATTTCCAGCAATGGTAGAGAGACCACGCCGACCAAAAGCAAGCCTGTAAGCGCTTTTAAGAGCGGCCAATCCATTGCAACAGCAACAGTGATCATGCCAAGCGCGAGTAAAACGGTGTAGATATAGCGCAATTGCTTTGTAGGATCAATTTTCAATTGTGGATAAATTGCTGCAGTGAGGTAGCGATTGAGAATAAGAATGGCAAGATTGCCAAACCCTATAAAAAAAATATACGGGTGGATTTTGAGCAGAAAAGCGTTACCGGTGGCTGCTCCAGCAGCGCCAGCAAATGAGGCAACAGTAATAACGGTAATAACCAGAGAGAGGAAAAGGCTGGCAACATGGCTCAACCCTCCATCATGTAGAGATTGATTCATTTAAATCAAGTTTTCAGTTTTTTTCAATTCACCAGCCGCTATAAGAGAGAGGGCAATCAGCGCCACATTCAGCGTTAATGGATTGAACGGTAAGGTAAACATTGTTGGTTCAAAAAAAAGTACAAAGCCAAGCAGCCCAATCAATGCAAACATATTGAACCATAAAACTTTGCGGGATTTGGTAAACAGCAGAAAAATACCAAACAGAATCTCCGCTATACCCATCCAGAAAACCGCTTCACACGCCCATTGATAGATTGGGATAACATGGCCAAGCAGATCAATTTCGCCACTGCTCTGGCAGGCAAGTTTGGGCACAGCACCTTGATAAATCCATGAAAATGCGAGCGATAAACGGCATATCAGCAGCACAGGCGTTTGACGAAAAAAATGGCGCAGCATGTGAGCATATTAAAATGATGGATGAACGATGGTTACGGCAAGAACCGTTTTTTCAAAAGCACCAATTTACTGAGCATGGTATCAAACCAGACATAGACGACAGGAATCACCAGAAGCGTCAGAAACATTGAACTGAAAAGCCCGCCAACAAGAGCAACGGCAAGACCTGATTTCCACTCTGAACCGGAACTATGCGACAATGCAATCGGCAATAACCCGAAAATCAGCGTCAGCGTGGTCATAATAATCGGGCGCAACCGCTCGCGTGCCGACTCCATAATGGCATCGACTAATGCCATGCCCTCAGCACGGAACTTGTTGATAAAGTCAACCAGGAGAATTGCATTTTTTCCAACAAGACCAATGAGCATAATAATACCAAGAATAGTGAACATACTCAAGGTTTTGCCGGTCATGGCAAGAGCAAGAAGTGCACCAATAATAGCGAGCGGAATGGAAAACATTACCACCATTGGCCATACCCAAGAATCGTAAAGGGCAACCATAATAAGATAGACAAAGGTCACTGCCACAAGAAGGGAGAGCAGCAGCGTATCGTTCGACTCACCTTGACGTTTGAGGTCTGACTCGTAAGCGTAAGTGACGGTTGAGGGCATAATGCCTTGCTTCTTCATGTTGCTCAACACTCGGTCAATATCGGCACCAATCGTGCCAACAGGACGTCCGACAACCTGCGCCTTGACCCAGACTGCGTTGTTGCGATCTTTGCGCTGCAACTGCGTATAACCACGATCCTGCTCAAAGCTGACAAACTGCCCAAGGCGCACCAAACCACCCAATGGCGTGCGAAAGGTAATGTCGGAAAGCAGTGCGGTATTGTGACGATAAGATTCGTCGAGCATCACCCGAATATCGTACTCATCGGCACCATCACGGTATTTGCCCGCTTCATCACCAGCATAAGCCGTCCGCAACGCGGCGCCAACATCGGCGATGGAGAGCCCGAATGCTGCCATTTTTTCACGATCGACGACAATACGCATTTCAGGATTTCCAATGTGCGAGGTAAGCTTCACGTCAGCAGTGCCGGGAATAGTTTTTATGCTGTCGCGCAACGCTTCGGCAACATGTGTGACCTCGCTCCTCAGTGGTCCGCTGATAATGACCATCACCGGTGTTTCATTAGCGGTACCAAAAATTCCGATTGGATTGATGCTCGCTTTCAGCCCGGGAATATCCTGCAACTTGGCACGAACCGCCTGCATCACGTCATCGGTGGAACGCACACGCTTATTTTTTGGTGAAAGGCGCACGTTAATTTCTGAAAGATTATCAGCACTTTGGCTGATAAATCCTTCGCTCGATCCGCCCACGTTTACCATCACCTTCTCAACCTCCGGCATGGTGCGCAACCGATTTTCAGCACTCCGCGTGATTCGGTTCGTCTCAACCAGCGTCGTGCCCGGCTCAAGCTCCAGCTTTACCGCAAATTCACCACGATCAGAAACGGAGATAAATTCGCCACCAATAAACCCTAAAATGGGCAGGAGAAGTGAGAAAAAGAGCAACAGTATGGCGCTTAAAAAAACTTTGATGGGATTGCGTAAACTCCACTTTAACAGCGTGATATAACGATCGCGCATTCGGAGAAAGTTGCGCTCAAATGCCATGGCAAATCGCTCAACAGCATTTTTGCCGGTAAAATGTTCAACGGTGGAAAAGCGCGAGGCAAGCAACGGTGTCAGGGTAAAGGAGACGAACAGGCTCAGCAGGGTCGAAATAACCATCACAACAGCGAACTCGCGTAAAATATTGCCGACAATACCCGTGACGAGTGAGATTGGCAAAAACACCACAACATCAACCAGCGTAATTGAGAGTGCTGTAAAGCCAATTTCGTTACGCCCGCTAAGCGCCGCCTGACGAGGCTCTTCGCCACGTTCGAGGTGACGATAGATGTTTTCAAGCACCACAATTGAATCATCAACAAGAATACCTACCACCAGCGAAAGGGAGAGCATGGTCATCAGGTTGAGGGAAAATCCGAACAGATACATCCCGATAAACGTGGTAACCAGCGATGTTGGAATGGAGATAAGCACAATAAGTGAGTTGCGCAAACTGTGCAGAAAGAGCAGCATCACCAGCGCCACCAGCACAATTGCAAGCAGCAGATCGTACTGCACAGCAGTCACGGCATCGAGCGTAAAGGTTGAGGCATCCTGCGCAATATCGAAATGGAGATGGCGCGCACGGTAGAGCTTTTCAAGCTTGGTAAGCGCCTCGCGTGTTAAACGAGTAACCTCTACGGTATTAGCATCGCTCTGCTTCATCACCATAATGCCCACAGCACTCTGGCCATTCAGGCGAGTGAGTGTTGTAATCTCCTTAAAACCATCCTCAACCTCAGCCACATCACGCAGGGTTACCGTGCCCGATTCGGTTGTTCGCAAAATAAGGTTGCGCAGCTCCTCAAGGCTGCTGAACTTGCCAGCAAGCCGCACCACAAACTGCCGATCGCGATCATCAATTTTGCCCGTAGGAAAATCAAGATTCGCCTTACCAACTACTTTCAGCACCTCCGGCAACGTTAAACCATAACTCTGCAATCGCTGCAAGTCAACATTAACCCTGATTTCACGCTCACGTCCGCCAGCCAGATAGACTTGCCCGACACCATTCACGCTCGACAACACCGGCTTGACGTCGTTCTTCAGCATCTGATAAAACTCTGCATCCGGCAGTGACGATGTGGCGCCAAGCCGCAGTACGGGAACTTCATCGAGCGCAAAGCGGCTGATCACCGGCGCTTTGGCTTCGTCGGGAAAGCGATCGCGCACTTCATTGATTTTACGCTGAGCATCTTGCAGCGCTTTTTCAATATCAGCAGAATTTGAAAACTCAATGGTAACAACCGACAA
>CAIQSY010000161.1 GCA_903874585.1 uncultured Chlorobiaceae bacterium
ATAATTCTTCCAGCAAGAGAGATGTCTTTTGCTACAACATCAACTCCGGTTCCCTTGGTGTACGCCTGAAGAATAGGAAGCAGCGAGTAGGTAGCCAAAGCTGGTGCCTCGTCAATTTTGGTATAAACGATTGTTGCGTTTTTTGCCATCTGTTTTATCAGTTTAAGCATTGAAAAAATAATAATAATACAACAAAGACACTCTAAAAAGAGACTCAAAGAAATCATACCTGACCGCAGGGTAACGATCAGGATGAAAACAGCTATACTTATGTACAATGAAAATCTTCGATAACACAATCGATGTAACAACAACGCACCAATTATTGAGGGATATTGAGCGCCGGTTATCTACCAAAACGGGAAAACCGATTCGGTATTACTGCATTGAACTTACTTAGCTGGCGTAAATTCATCAAGCCCTACGCGATCAGCAAGCTCTTTGTCATTCAATACCTCATGAGCAAGCTTGATCATAGGAATTGTTGCTCCCATCGAGCTGTAACCACCATCATGGAAAAGATTCTGCATGGTTACTTTACGGGAGAGATCACTGATAATGGTCATGGCATATTCTGCACACTCCTCCGCTGATGCATTGCCAAGAGGAGACATGAGGTCACTATATTCAAACATTTTTTCAAAACCGGGAATACCACTGCCAGCTTTGGTATAGGTTGGGCTTTGCGATATGGTGTTAATGCGAATACCATATTTTGCAAGCCGTGGCCCATAGCTGCGAACAATCGATTCAAGCAGCGATTTCGCATCGCCCATATCGGAATATGTCCAATAATTGCGCTGTGAGGCGATATACGAGAGGGCAAGAATGCTGCCGCCATTATTAATTGCCTCATTCTTTAACGCATAAGAGACAATACGGTGCAATGATAACGCTGAAACATCCAGTGTTTTTACAAACCACTCATAATTGAGATCTTCATACGGCATCTGCTTGCGAATATTCTGCGACATGCCAATAGAGTGGATAATAAAATCGACGGATCCGATTTTTTCTTTTAATTCCTTGAAACAGTTATCGACATCCTCATTTTTCGATGCGTCGCACATAATCATCGGAGCATTGCCGCACTGTACCGAAAGCTCCTCCATGTTGCCAAAACGCAATGCGGCAGCAACGTTGGATATAGCAATCTCTGCACCTTCGCGGTAAGCGTGAATCGCAATCTGCCAGCCGATACTGCTCTCATCCAGCGGACCAAAAACGATTCCTTTTTTTCCTTTCAACAAACCATAGTGCGCTTTCTCGGACATGATATAAGCTGATTCTTTAACAAAGACTGGGATAAATTCCCTTTAACTCAACATTTTAAACACTAAAGATACAAGATTCCCTTGAAAACCTAAACTCTTTTCTTTTGACTGGCGACAATAGCAATGCTTATATCTTTACTCGCCGCATGGAACGCAGCTTATCGAGCATGTTTTTATTCACGCTCAGTTCAACTTCCTCTTTTTCAACAATAATCTCTTTAAACACCACACGAAGTAAATTATCCTCACGGATAAACTTCTCCATTTCAAGGCTGTACAGCGCTCTTGGCAAGGTAATGATCCGCTGGGCTCGATCAACAATCACCACAATATCAGTCCCCATCCGTTCGACAGCGACCTCTTCAGCATCTTTAAGGAAGGGGATTTTGATGCAGAGAATCTCCCTTTGATCATCAGTTGCTTCATTTTTCTTGCTCTCAATCCAGAAATTCTTGCCGGTATAAAATGTTTTATCGGGCAACTGATCACCAAAAACCATTTTGCTGATTTCGTGAAGAGCATCTGGCCCTATCGGCTCAGTGCGCTGCAACTGGCAACGGAAAACCGGCGTAGGATAAAATGACTGGTCAATCTCCATCAAATACTTGGTGTGAAGATCAGCCCAAAATTCAAAATACTCGCCCACCGTTTTTGAGGTAGGAAGAATCTTGTTGATCACAATACCATCGATATTGATGCCGTAGAGATGGACAAACGTATAAGCTCGTTTGGTTTCAAGGATGGAGAGCTTTTCAGGATTCAGCACCAATCGGAAGGTCACTTCAGGGCTGAGAATAAATTTGTTGATATCCTCCATCTGCTTGAGCAGCACATTCACTTCGTCAAAAAACTCATCGTCAGGAATGGATTTCCCGCTGAGTGGACGCGCAATTGACGACATACTTTTGTAGAGCTTGAAAAACTGCTTGCCCATATTGCCACCGATAATGATTTCGGGATAGGCAAGCAGGCGGAGCGTATTGCCGGTTGGCGATGTATCGAGCACAACAGCATCCCATTTGCCGGACTGCGACTCATCAAGCAGGCGGCTCAAGGCAAAAATTTCATCCAAGCCAGGCTGGGTAGTCAACTCGGAAGCCATGCCACTGTCGATACCCTTGTTTTTATAAGAGGTTGAAACAAATTTCTGAAAACCAGCCATATTCTTCTTCAGCTCATGCACCGTATCGACCTCAAGCCCATAAAGATTCTCTTCAATCTTCTGTGGATCGTTACGGCTGATACGGGTATTGAAAACATCCGAAAGCGAATGAGCTGGGTCGGAGGACATGATGAGCACCCGTTTACCCTGCCTTGCAAGCGCAACCGCCGTTGAAGAGGAGATGGTAGTTTTTCCGGTACCACCTTTTCCCGAATAAATAATAACCCTCGTTTGTGACTGGTCTTCCGTCAAGTCTCTTGACAACATATAATATTTCCCTTAGTTAAAGCTCAAAACTCCAGAAAAGGCAACGCCTCTCGAAAAGAAAAAACACAATCCTTTAAGCTACTCTTTTTCTTTGGCTATCGGAAGAGTAATAATGTTAATAAAACTTCAGAAGAATATCTTCAACCATACGTTTAGGCACATGGTGAATATTGTGAGCATCGCGGAAATAGCGCACGGAATCATGCTCTTCCATCTGGTCAATCACAACGGTTTCGACTGGTTTTCCCAGCGCAATGACCATGAGAATAGAAAAATTCTCAGGGATGTTCAGCAACTCCCGTATTTGTTTGCGATCAATCGAACCCAGAATACAGCCACCAAATCCCAGCGCTGTGGCACCAAGAAGGATTGTCTGCGCTGCAATACCGCTATCGCAAGCGACATCTTTGCTTATCTCAACATCATGAAGCATGACGATATAGGCGGTTGGACGTTCGTTTTCCATTGGACCCGACCACTCCGCCAGATAACCTGCCCACGCCAGAGCGGGATAAAGAGCTGCAACGGTTGCAGGATTGCACACCGCAACATATCGCAATGGCTGAAGATTTTTCGCTGACGGCACATAACAGGCAAGCTCAACAAGCTCCGTTACAAGCTCTTCGGTAACAGGAGAAGCAGCATCAAACCTGCGGTAACTGCGGCATTTCGTTACAAGCTCCCTGAAGCGCATAGCAATATCGGTCAAGCGTGCTCCGCCCATGCAGCAGCAGCATATTTTGGAAGCTCATTCCAGTGCCCGCAACCAATCCACTCGGTGATATAATCCACAGTACGCGCATAATGCAGTGGCTCTCGACCGGGTAACTGCAACCAATCCGCAAGCACCGCTTCATCGAGGCTATCCATCGCCAAACCGTAGCCAAGTTCAACCATACCAAGTGCATTGGATTGCTGCTCAATCTGCCCGTCGAGGGGACGAAGCAGCAGCTTTTTACCGAGATGTAGCGCCTCGCCAGGCAACTCGAATCCCGCATTGCACACCACGCCAGCACACTCCATTAAATCGGCAAGAAAGCCGTCACGCGAATAGCTGCGATAATGCAGGTTGCCGGCATCACTCGCCTCCTCCACCTTGCCGTAAATAAAGAACTCATAACTGGTAAATGACGCGAGAAAGAGTGTAATATCCTCCAGCTCCTCAAACGGCAGATAGACGAGGACCTTCTCTTTTATAACAGCAACTTCATGTGCTGCATAAAGACTTTCAGGAATAACCGGCGGAAAAATCGGCTGATTAAAATGGTTCCAGTGCAACCCTGCATTGTATTGGGCAGGTGCAAAATTCATCAAGGCGTATTTTTCAAAAAACGTCCCCTTGGCAATCGGAATATCGTAGGGAAAGGCATATTGATGCCCAAAACCCATTGACGGTATATTTTTTAATTTTGCCGTCATGGAGGTTATCGGCTCGAAGTCAGTGATAATCAAATCAGTGCCTTTGGTATTGAGCATCATAATATCCGACATCAGACTGACTAAGTCGAGATGAAACATTGTATCGAGATAATCCAGCTTCCCTTTATAGGTCACGAGTGTCATGCCCTTCATCACGCGGTAAGGCTGAAAAATTTCTATCTCCTTCAGCTCCTCCTCTTTTCTGCCACTGAGGATAACCTCAACCTCATGCCCCTCCGACTTGAGCCTGCGCACCAACTCGCGACTGCGGCTGATGTGGCCATTTCCCGTACCCTGAACCCCAAAAAGGATTTTCATATTACTGAATTTTCAGATTGGCATACTGCACCATAAGCGTCTTCTCTCCCGCACTGCGGAAGGTTATACGCACTTTCTGCTTGGTGCCACTTCCCTGAACGTCAAGCACCACGCCCGGACCAAAAAGCGCATGATGCACCATCACCCCTTTTCGAAGCGCTGAAGGTTCTGGCTTCTGACTCGCTGCGGCTGATGACTGGGTTGATGGCGATGGTGTTTTCGGCTGATAACCTCGCGGCATTGACGATCCAAACGCCGGGCGCTCTTTTGCAAGACGATCGGAGAGTAGCGTTCCACCCTCAGTCTGAACGATGGATGAATCAATTTCGCTGATAAACGTTGACGGCAGCGATTGATGCAACTGCCCGTACTGGTAACGGCTCTGCGCCCACGAAAGGAAAATTTTCTCCTGCGCACGAGTCATTGCTACGTAAAAAAGACGCCGTTCCTCCTCAAGCTCCTCGGGCTCATAGCAGTGCAGCGGAAAAAGTCGCTCCTCAAGCCCTGTAATAAACACCACAGGAAACTCCAGCCCTTTCGCTGCATGAACCGTCATAAGCGAAACAAAATTGTCGGAATCCTGCGTCTCCTCATAATCGGAAGCAAGGGAGATATTCTCAAGAAAATCACCAAGCGAGCCGCCGTCAGGATTGTGGTCGGCAAAATCGCGAGCCATCGAAAGGAGTTCCTGCAAGTTTTCGTGCCGCACCAAAGATTCCGGTGTATTCTCCGCCTGCAACAGCAAGGGAATCGAGGTGAGATTGAACAACTCCGTCAACACTTCAAAGACCGTACCGTTCACAGCGAGAAGCTTGAGCGCCTCAATAACTGTGCTGAACGACGAAAGAGCATTGACCAATCGCGCCGGAAAACCACCCTCTGCAGCCCGCTTGATAGCATCGTACAGGCTGATATTGCGCATATCCGCGAACTCTTTGAGCTTGGTAATGCTGACATCGCCAATTTTTCGCGGCGGGAAATTGATAATTCTCAAGAGCGATTCGCCATCGCGCTCATTGAGAATGAAACGAAGATACGCAACAGCATCCTTGATCTCCTTGCGCTTATAAAACGAGACACTGCCGAATAAGCGGTAAGGAATCCGATGCTGACGCATAGTATCCTCAAGCACACGCGACTGCGCATTGGTACGATAAAAAATAGCAAAGCTGCGGAAATCATACGCATGGCTCTGACGCAACATGCGGATCTGTTCACCAACTCGCTCAGCCTCATTGCGCTCATTATAAGCCTCAATCAGCGTCAGAGGCTCACCATCATCGCGATGCGAAATCAGCTCTTTTTTAATCTGCCGGAGATTGCGACCGATAACGCTGTTCGCGGCTTTGAGAATGTTGCCGGTACTCCGATAATTCTCGACAAGCTTGAAGGTCAACGCCTCATTATAATCGTCCTGAAAGTTCAGAATATTGGAGATATCAGCGCCGCGCCAGGAGTAGATTGACTGCGCATCATCGCCCACGACAAAGATATTGCGGTGACTTGCACCGAGCATTTTGGCGACAAGGTACTGCGCGCGATTCGTATCCTGATACTCATCAATCATGATGTAACGGAACGAATTCTGCAACTCAGCGAGCACCTCTGGATGCGAATTGAAAAGCTCAAGCGGCTTGATCAGCAGATCATCAAAATCAAGCGCGTTATTCTCCCGCAACTTTTTGGCGTACACCTCATAAATCTGCGCTGCCTTCTGCTGATTGTAATCACTCGCATTACGATGAAACTCATCGGGTAGAATGAAGCTGTTTTTAGCGCGGCTGATAAGGCTCTGCACCGTATTGACCGGCACTGACTCAACAGATATATTGAGTTCCGTCATTGACTGGCGAATCAAGCTTTTACTATCATCCGTATCAAAAATTGAGAAGTTCCGATCGTAGCCAATACGGTCGATGGAGTTGCGGAGAAGTCGGGCAAAAATTGAATGGAAAGTGCCGATCCACAAACCACGTGAACTGCCCTGATGAAGCAATGTATCCACACGGTGGCGCATTTCACCGGCGGCCTTGTTGGTAAACGTAAGTGCTAAAATATTGTTTGGCGAAACGCCTTCGTGGTTAATAAGATAGGCTATACGGTAGGTTATCACTCGGGTTTTACCTGAACCTGCACCAGCGAGTACCAT
>CAIQSY010000162.1 GCA_903874585.1 uncultured Chlorobiaceae bacterium
AAATCGCTTGATGCTGAAGAGCGTATTACGGCGTTGCAGCAGGGTTTTGCGCTCAGCCGCGATGCGGTACCACCCTATCCAGCAGAAGAGTATCTTCGGCTTGAACAGCGTGCGGGACGCCGTTTGTCGGGCTTGTTGATGGAGAAATCGAGAATTTTTGAGCTATTCGATGCGCAGGAGAAAATCGGTGTGTTGGGGCTGAAACGTGCGCTGTTGCAATATCCCAACAGCTTCGTGCTCGGCAAAGGGCATCGCGCGCTTGAGGCAAAGGTACGACGTTTGCTGCATGAAACAGCGGGCTTGCTGCAACGCAAAGCCGCTATGCTTGACATGGCTCAAGGAGTTGAACAAAGTCGGCAGGTTGATCAGGCATTGCATATCAAGCGGGGAAAAATGCTGGAACTTATTGCGGAAGTTCGGGCAGTTAACCCCGTTGCAGCCGAAGCGTTGCAGCTTGTGCCGGTGACGTTGCGTACCGTGCAGGGCACGTTGCGTGACGATCAAATGATGCTGAAACCGTTGCTTTCCGATAGTCTCTGCGGTGTTCTGCTTATTGGCAAGCGGCAGTTGCAGATTGCACAAAGTCCGCTCTCGTTTGATGCGGTGCATACGCCCGACTCCACGCTTCGTGCGCTTCGGCGTGATCCTATCGCGCCTGCATCACCATTTCCAGCAACGGAGAGTGAGCAGGCGTGGTTACAGCAGGCATTCCGTCAGCCTATTGCTGGAACAATCAGCAGTATGCGCCACCTTATTGTGCTGGCTGAAGAGCCGTTACTCTATCATACACTGGGTGATATGCCTGTGCCAGCAGTTATGCAGCGTACCTCATTTCTTCCGTCGCTCAAGGAATTTGTACTTCTTTCGGAGAAGCGCGTATCGGCACCAGAGGAGTCGCACATCTTTTTTTATGCGGCAGATAATGTTGCCGGAGCGCGTCTGCACAAGCTTTTCGCGCCTCACGACCGGATTTTTCTACTCTGGAAAAATTTCAGTGCTGCTGAATTGGAGTGGTTGCGCCAAAAAATCAGTCGCGAAATGCAGAGTACGGCATCCGGCTCAGCGGCGTTGCTTGCACTCCGCCAACGTGGTGATGCCGAACGTGACCTGTGGCGATTTGTTACCTCGTATGGTGTTGATTAACGCTGCCGCAATGGATGAGAATGAAGTTTTTTTAGAAGAATCGAGAATAAAATTATTTCTAATGCTTTTCTATAGAAATAAGATAAAAAAAGTCTTACTTTGAAAGGTGATTGTAATCGGATAACCATTTCTTAATGAATAATCATCGATACAATTAAAATGGTAAAGTTGAAAAAGATTACGACATTATAAATCATCGATGAATCACTGTATCAATCTTAATAATGGCTTGAGCCGTAATAACGCAAGATGAGACTCTTATGGCAGACATGAAGGTTTATTTTGATCACAATGCCACAACACCGCTTCATCCAGAGGTAAAAAAAGAGATGATTGCGTGCATGGAGATGTTTGGCAATCCATCCAGCATGCACGCTTACGGGCGTGAAGCAAGGGCAAATGTTGAACATGCCCGTCAACAGGTCGCCGACTTTATCGGGGCAAAAGAGCATGAAATTGTGTTTGTCGGGAGTGGATCGGAAGCCAACAATACGGTGCTTTCGCTTTTTGTTTGTGCTTCCAGCCAGTGTTCACCCTGCTCAAAGCGCAATACGATTATTACTACAAAAATCGAACATCCCTGTGTCCTTGAGACTTCGGAGTGTCTTGTGCATCGTGGTGCTACGGTGAAATATCTTGATGTCGATCGCTATGGCAAAATTGATCTCGATCAGCTTGCTGGTCTGCTCAACGATAATGTCGGTCTCGTCTCTGTGATGATGGCGAACAATGAGATTGGCACTATTCAGGATATCGAAACGATTACCAAAATGGTGCATGAGAGTGGTGCTTACATGCACACCGATGCGGTGCAGGCCGTCGGCAAGCTGCCGGTCGATGTTCGCACGCTTGGCGTCGATTTTCTCACGATGTCGGCGCATAAAATCTATGGACCGAAAGGAGTTGGTGCGCTTTTTGTTCGGCAAGGTATTCCTTACTGTCCATTGATTCGTGGCGGTCATCAGGAGCATGGCCGACGTGCCGGCACGGAAAATACGCTCGGCATTCTTGGCTTGGCTAAGGCCGTCGAGATGCGTGCTATCGAAATGCCAGCGGAGGAGGAGCGTTTGCTGCATTTGAAACAGGTGCTGCAGCAAGGCATTGAGGCGCAGATTGACCATACCTCCATCAATGGGCACCCGACCGATTCGCTTGCCGGCACACTGAATGTCTCTTTTGAGGGCGTTGAGGGTGAGTCGATTCTGCTCTATCTTGATCTTGAAGGCATTGCCGTTTCGACTGGCTCTGCCTGTGCGTCAGGTTCGCTTGATCCGTCGCACGTGCTTCTTGCTACCGGTGTTGATGCCGAGCTTGCTCACGGCTCAATCCGCTTCAGCATGGGGCGCGACACCACACTTCAGGAGGTTGAGTATCTTCTTGATGTTTTACCACGTACAATTAAAAAAATCAGAAACATGTCAACGGCATATATAAAAGGAGGATTGCATGCTGCAAGCAGGTGAATGGGCATATAGCGAAACATTGAAGGAGCACTTCATGAACCCGAAGAATATTCTTCAGGGTGAGAATACCGATGATTTCGATGGTGTCGGGATGGAGGGGAATCTCCAGTGTGGCGACCAGATGATGGTTGTTATCAAAGTGGATAAAGAGAAGTATATTATCACCGATTGCCAGTGGAAGACGTATGGGTGTGCCAGCGCCATCGCAAGCACCTCCGTTCTCTCTGAAATGGTCAAAGGCAGAACGATCGATGCTGCGTTTAATATCTCCCCAAAAGAGGTTGCGCAGGAGCTTGGCGGTTTGCCGGATAACAAGATTCACTGCTCCGTGCTTGGCGATAAGGCGTTGCGTGCGGCAATCAACAACTACTACACGCGCACCGGACAAGAGGATAAAGTGAAACAGGAGCAGGTCAAAATAGTCTGCCAGTGCATGAACATAACCGACCACGACATCGAAGATGCAGTGCTCGAAGGCGCGCGTACTTACCTTGAGCTTCAGGAACGCACCAAGTGCGGCACGGTGTGCGGTCTGTGCAAAGATGAGAGTGAGGCGCTACTCGAAAAATACAAGCATATTCATTTTGGTGCCTGAAACAATCCAGTCCGAAAAGGGTAAAACCTTTTTTATCCACACGTTTGGCTGCCAGATGAATCTTGCGGATTCTGGCATTATTACAGCCCTCCTTCAGCAGGAGGGCTATGTGGTTACTGACGACGAGGCCGAAGCAGGCATCATACTGCTCAACACCTGCGCCGTGCGTGAGAATGCGGTTGATCGCGTCGGGCATCTGTTGCAGCATCTTTATGGGCAGAAAAAGCGCGATAAACGCTTGATTATTGGTGTCGTCGGCTGTATTCCGCAGCACCAGCGCGAGGCGCTCTTTGCCCGCTATCCTGCTATCGATTTTCTTGCCGGACCGGACACGTATCGTACTATTCCTGAGCTTATTGCACAGGTTCAACGTGGCGGCAAAGGTGCTGCACTTGCGTTCAACACAGCAGAAACTTACGATGGTATTGAGCCGGTGAGGCAGAGCGCTATCAGTGCATTTGTGCCCGTCATGCGCGGTTGCAACAACATGTGCGCTTATTGCGTTGTGCCCTTTACCCGAGGTCGTGAACGCAGTCAGCCTTTCGCTTCCGTTATCCGCGAAGTCCAGAATCTTGCAGCTTCAGGTTATCGGGAGATTACCCTTCTTGGTCAGAATGTCAATTCATACCACGATGCCGATTCTGATAGCAACTTTGCAGCGCTGCTTGATGCTGTCAGTCGAGAGGCGCCAGAAGCGCGTATTCGCTTTACCACATCGCATCCAAAAGATATTTCAGAAGCGCTTGTCCGTACCATTGCGTTCCGTCCGAATATCTGCAACCATATCCATTTGCCGGTGCAGTCCGGTTCAACACGAATGCTTGGCCTGATGAATCGTGGTCACACCATTGAGGAGTATCGAGAAAAAATCGCCCTGATTCGTTCTCTGATTCCTGATGTGACGCTTTCAACCGATATTATTGCTGGTTTTTGTGGTGAGCTGGAAGAGGATCACCAAGCCTCGCTTGCGCTTCTCTCTGATGTCCGGTTCGACGCTGCCTACATGTTTTTTTATTCAACAAGACCGGGAACGCTTGCTGCGAAAATGTTTGAGGATGATGTTCCTGATGCGCTCAAAAAACGCAGGTTGCAGGAGATTATCGATCTTCAGAACCGTATCTCTGCTGAACTTTTTCATGAAGCCATCGGCACCGTTGTTGAGGTGTTGGCTGAATCAGAGAGTCGGCGATCTTCGGCGCAGCTCATGGGACGGACGGCAGGCAACCGCGCAGTGGTCTTCGATCGGGAAGGCTATCAGCCGGGCGATGTACTCGATGTGCTTGTTACTGGCGCAACATCGGCAACCCTTATCGGCAGACCAGTGCGTACCGGCACGTATTCGTCAGTAAATTTGCGCTGAACGCTCATTTATTTCGGAGTTTTTTATCTTGCGTGGTATTTGTAAATTCAGCATCTGAAACGCTTGATCATTTAATTATGCCCGTTATAGGGCAGCGGAGAGCAGTGACGTATGGCAGTTAGCGCAAAACTTGGGTTTATTGATAAAGTAAGAGCACATCTTGAGTTGCTTGATCCTGTTACGTGGTTGAGTGTTTTTCCCTGTCTTGCCGCAGGTGTCATGTCTTCGGGGGCAATGAAAGGAACGGTGCATGATTATTTTCTTCTTCTCGCTATTTTTATGATGTACGGACCACTTGGCACCGGCTTCAGCCAATCGGTCAACGATGTCTTCGATCTCGAACTCGACCGTGTCAATGAGCCATCCCGTCCAATTCCATCTGGTCGCCTGAGTGAAAAAGAGGGATTATTGAACAGCATTATTGTGCTGCTGCTTGCCGCAGGACTTGGCGTTTTACTGTGGCTTCATATTGGCGGCACTCGCGGTTTGATTATTCTTGCCGGCATTTTATCAGCGCTTTTTGTCGCTTATATTTACTCGGCACCACCACTCAAGCTGAAAAAAAATATTCTCACCTCTGCGCCAGCGGTTGGCTTTTCTTATGGATTTGTCACTTTTTTGTCCGCAAATGCCCTGTTTGCTGAAATACGTCCCGAAGCGTTATGGCTTGCGGGTTTGAACTTTTTTATGGCTGTGGCCTTGATTATTTTGAATGATTTCAAATCAGCAGAAGGCGACAAAGAGGGTGGTCTGAAGTCGCTCACCGTGATGATTGGTGCCAAGAATACTTTTCTTGCATCGTTTGTTATTATTGACATGGTGTTTGGTGTTATGGCGTATCTCGCCTTTACATGGGGATTTATCATGCCCTCATTTTTTGTGTTGATTGGTCTTGCACTCAACCTGGTGATTCAGGTGAAGTTGCTGCGCGATCCAAAGGGCGGGTTATCGTTTGTAACAGGTGCAGTTGAAGATGGTTTCGGTAACGCCATCGGTAAGAGTGATGTGCAAGAGCACAATACTTTTCTCAGGTTTCAGGTTATCAACAATATTCTGTTTTTAATCAGTAATCTGCTTGTGGCGGGTATGGTTGGAACGAAGTACATGCCATGAATACTGTAACCACTTTTTTCTCGCTGCCCGTCGTATGGCACAATGCTCTTGTGACTCTACTGACCTTTGCATACGTCTTCAGTGTGCCTCCGCTTATGGATTATATGGTGACCAACCACGCTTTGCCGCGTGACATCAGTCGCAAAATTGTTCATATCTGTGCTGGTTCTACAATTGTTTTTCTTCCGCTTTTTATCACTGGTCACTGGTCGCAGTACCTGAATATCGCAGTGTTTGCAGTCTGGATGGTTCTGCTGATTCAAAAAGGTCTCTTTGCTGCTACTGATGATCAGGCGGTGAAGACCATGACTCGTACCGGCAACAAGCGTGAATTGCTGAAAGGAACGCTCTATTTTGTGATTGTTGCCATGATTTGTGGCACGATCTACTACAAACAGCCCGCAGGAGTTCTTGCGATGGCGATTCTTGGTTGGGGAGATGGTTTGGCGCCCATTATTGGTACGCGCTACGGAAAGCACAAATATTATGTGCTCAGTGATAAAAGTGTTGAGGGGAGTCTTGCATTTCTTGTTGGCAGTGTTGCTGCTGGGCTCTTTTTTACCCATCTGATTATTCCGGAATCGTTTCAT
>CAIQSY010000163.1 GCA_903874585.1 uncultured Chlorobiaceae bacterium
CGTTGCTTTTGACCAGCCTGCATTTTGGCGATAATCTCCTGCAGATTCTCCCACGCTTGTGCGGCATGGCCATAGGTGCAGACGGAAAAGCTATTTTTGTCGGGTCCCAAGCCTGGAGTTGCATCAAAATTAAGCTTTGGACCGGTGGCGTTCACCAGATAATCGTAATCAACCTTCTCAATAACACCATTATTAACACCATCGGTGTATTCAATGGTTACAAATCCTTTATCGAATTCATCATCACCTTCAGGATGTATCTCAATAGCTTTAGCCTGTTTAAGGATAATACCCCAACGGTTATAAACTTTTTTGAGTTCAAATCGGACATCATCAATAGACATCTGCCCAACACCAACCCAGATGTTGGAGGGAATCCACTGATAATATGCGTTTGGGGTAACAACAACAACCTCATGATGTTTGCCAAGTTTCTTTTTGAGAAACGAAGCTGCGGTATGGCCTGCAACCCCCGCACCTAAAACAACTACCTTTGCCACAGAGACTCCATGTTTTCAATTATTCAGAATAAAAACTCTTAGACTCAATGCTTATTCAAACGCGTGACCAGGCTGAACACCAACAGCTTTCAGAATTTTAGCAAGAGGACAAAAACCGGTAAAGGCTGCCTGAAAAAGGTTTAATCCAACAAAACCTGTAAACCAGAGCCAATTTGGATTGTGATAAATGGAGAGTAAAACACTTGAAAGCACAAAACAACCAGCAACAGCAAAAACAAGACGATCAATATTCATAACGTATTTATTAAAGTATTAATGAAACTAACTTAAAATTTATAACACATCAGAGCAAATAAAGCTCATAAAAAATAGCGTATTCACAAAAACTTTCTAATGAAGCAGAATCTCTTTCATAATCGTCACGTTATCTCAACACTAATCTTTAACACAGCGTACTGAAAAACCTGTTTTTTTACTTGCCTTCCCTTTACGCAATACCGTATCAAAATACCCGAGAGAGCGTGCCCATGCAGCTTTCTGGTTTAACTCTGTGGATGTCCAAAGGCGACTGTAATTGCCCGGCACCATATATCCACCATCAGTATCACGCCTTGCTCCCCCTGGCAGAGCATTAAATCCACTCTCTTTTGCTCTTTCTGCGCCTTTCCATGCGCTCACCAATTTCATTGCACCACCAGCCAGCTCTTCGCCACCAAGTTCAGTGGCAAGGGCACTCCACTCAGCATCGGTAGCCACATGCCATCCCTCCGGCGCAAGACCGCGCGAATCGTTCACCGCATACCAGTTGTAGATTTTGCCATAGGTTGCACCATGCTCTACCTTATTATCGTTATAACACCAAGCTCCCGTGGTCAAGTTTGCCCATTCGGTAGAATCTCTGACCTCTGGAATTGGTTCACCATTGCGATAGTGTGCCACATCGAGATTTTTCGCCATCCAGTTCATCGAACCTATCTTCACAACCGGATAGCTTTTCCCCTCTTGATCAACAACATGTTGGGGCTTACTATTACAGCCAATCAACAACACAAACAGTGTAAAGATTCCAGTAAAACGATAAACTGCTTTTCTATAATTTCTCTTCATAACATGCACATAACCCTGATAAGAAAATGTACAAACTTGTAACAGCATTCCATGAATCATAAGCAGAGTATGCGTTATGGAACGTTAGTTGCTATTACTAAAAAAATTGGATAGGATGCCTGCCTGCCTGCCCGATTTACTTTATTAATCGAATAAATAGTTTCAAATGAGGTAACCAGCAAACCCGCTGCGCTCAATTGCTCAGTTAACGCCGTGCGCTCAAAACCCGGATGCACTTTTTCATGCTCATCGTCATGAAAAAAACCATCTTCAAGCTCAAGATCAGCAAGAGCGATAGTGCCACCCGGCGAAAGAAAGCTTGCTATACGATTTAAAAAACCTGCTGTGTCAGCAATATGATGCAGCGTCATGCTTGCGTAAATGAGATCAAATGTACCTTGATATACATCAGCAACTGATGGCGATAAAAGATCGAGACAAACGGTTTCAATGTTGCTTATCTCGAATGCTTTAATCTTCTGCTGAAGAGCGTTCATCATCTCCGTTGAGGTATCAACAGCAACAAGCTTCTTCACCAATGGCGACATCTCAAGCGTCACCAAACCCGTGCCGCAACCAAATTCCAGAGCATTCATGCTGTTATGCGGAGTGATAGCCGCAATGATAGCTTTTGCCACAGCTTGAGCAAGCGCCACGCGACGGGGATTCTCATCCCACTGCAAAGCTGCCTTATTAAATTTATCAGGACTATGCCAAGTGCCAGACATACGATACAAAAGTAAAATATTACAGAGAGAGTAACGTAAAAATCAGGGCTGCTCTTCGGACATACAGGTACCTTTTCGCTTCATTGAGGTGCCACATTGTGGACAGAGACGTTGCCAGCACGGCTCCCCTTTCAGGTGCGGCAGCTCATGACCACATGCCGGACAAACGCAAATATCGGGGCGATCAGTCGGCAAACCATCGCATACCGAACTGAAAACGCCGCCCTGAATACAGAGCTGCTTGCCATCCACAATTGCTTCCGCCACCTTTTTACGCGCCGCCTCAAGAATACGACCAAACGTAGGACGCGAAACATTCATCCTTACAGCCGCCTCCGCCTGATAGAGGCACTCCTTATCCGCAAGCCTGATAGCTTCAAGCTCGTCAACTGTCAGCATAATGGTCTCAAGTGCCTGCAATGAAACACCCTGCGGCATAAAGCAGGTGACTTTTGGTAAATCCTGAATGGAACGGCAGTTCGTAGGCCTGCCAACCCGATTTTTCAGCATGGAAGTGTCACGGTTTTTACCACAAATTCCGGCGGATTCAAGATATGCTTTTTAACAGCACAGAGATTTGCTGCATTGATAAGAGCATCTTTATACTTTTCAGGAAAATCAACAGGCAACTCAATGGCAAGTTCAATTTTGCCTATACCTCGCCCTGATTCCTTGACAAAATGGCTTTGAACGAGCCTGATGCCGTCTGTTGGTATCTGCCGGCTCTGGCAGAATGAGGAGACATAAACACCAGCACAGGTGCCGATAGAGGCAAGAAAAAGAGCAAAAGGCTCTGGCGCAGAACCTTCACCACCAGCATGAATCGACTGGTCTGTATGAATGGTAAACCCATTAAAATCGGCATTTACCTTCTTTCCGCTTCCGAATGTTACGATCATCTCGGTTTTCATGGCACCTCAAGTAGAAAATAGTTGAAATAATAATTCTTGTTATCATTATAAACGTAAGCTCATAATAAAGCAAATGTTGAAATAATTTTCCAGAAAACTTCATCCGAAATCAGTGCTCTCCAGTAAAGGATTATTCAGGCTAACTGAAACTTGACAGAGAACATTATTTTTATAAATTATGGGCATATGTCTATAAATAGAGGGCGACTCACATCGCTAATCTTGGCAACCAATTCAAACATAAAGGAAAACGACAATGTGGAAATACCTCTCTTGGCTACAGAAGAATCTGGTCTGGAGCATTCCTCTCGCGATGTTGGCAGGTCTGGTTTTCGGAAAAGTGTCCGATCCAGCTTTCCTGCGATCGACCATTCTGCCACTGACATTTCTCATGGTCTATCCCATGATGGTGACGATGAATTTCCGCGATCTCTTAAAGCCCGGCGGCAACAAATTGCAAGGCGTAACGCTTGCTATTAACTTTCTCCTGATGCCGGCATTCGGTTATGGCATTGGCTTGCTCTTGTTTGCGAATCAGCCCATGATCCGACTGGCATTACTGCTAACTTCGCTGCTTCCTACTTCAGGAATGACCATCTCATGGACTGGTTTTGCAAAAGGCAATGTGCCTGCTGCGGTGAAAATGACGGTGATCGGGTTGATTGCAGGTTCTTTCCTCGCGCCGGTTTACCTCAAGATACTTCTCGGTGCGGTGGTAGAAATTCCGCTGATGCAGGTGTTTCTTCAAATTGCGTTGATCGTTTTCCTGCCGCTGATACTTGGTGCACTCACCCAGAACTGGCTGGTCAAGCGTTTTGGCGAACAGGAGTATAACAAGCAGTATAAGCCGAAGTTTCCACTCTTCTCGACCTTGGGTGTGCTCGGTATTGTGTTTGTATCCATGGCTTTGAAGGCAAAAAGCATCATCTCGCATCCTGATATGCTGCCGAACCTGCTTCTGCCGCTGGTGCTGATTTACGCCATCAATTTTGTCATCAGCACCCTCATAGGCAAGATACTCTTCAAACGAAACGATGCCATTGCCTTGGTTTACGGCACGGTCATGCGGAATCTTTCGATTGCGCTTGCCATAGCATTGGGAGTGTTTGGCGAAAAAGGTGCTGACGCTGCGTTGTTGATCGCACTGGCCTACATTGTGCAGGTGCAGGCAGGAGCATGGTATATTAAGTTTACAGATCGTCTGTTCGGAGAACCGAGTTCCAGCCCGGAGCCCGTTGCCTGATGCACAGCCAAGTCTGCCTGAACATGTAATACATCGAGCGAGAAACACAGCTTTTTATAGTTTTTTGTGCTCATGAAAGGTTGTGTTTCTCGCTCATCTTTTATATCCGAACACAGGCAGACGTATTGATCAGCACTTTTCATATTTCATATTATTGTCGTAATAAAAAGAACATTATATGGCTTTATACGTGATAATAAAGTTGTTAACAATTATGAAAAATTGAGACAGAGAAGAGGAGGTAATAAACAATTGTTAAATAAACTAAAATAGAGAAAAACAGTATAATTACATATCACGTATAACGATAACTCTATTTATTATAAAATCTTAACTCAAAAAAAAATCATTTTTAAACCAACAAAAAACATTCCATTTCTTCTTCTTGCATTATTAAAAATCTTCAACTACATTTAGAGCGCAATTGTAGTCGTTGACTTTTTTTTATTGAATACAATAACTCTCTTCTCACCGATTGCAGCAATAGCTATATAAATATATTTTGTATATCAATATATAACCATAGAGCGATTTAGCGATATACAATAACAACACAGAGATTATCCATACAATCATAAGGAATATTCTTTTGCACTTGTGATTGCCTCATTGTTTCATTACTGCAACAGAGGTTTGGAATATAAAAAGCGCTGTAAAAACAACCGTTTTTACACGTTTACAATCATTACATAGCGTGCAGATACACGATTAAGCCTAATAAGCACTGCACCATTTTGCACGAGGAACAGAGTAACGATGCCCGATGCCGTTACAATCAGCATCAATCGGTAACGTCTTGACGACAGAGCGCCGTTCTGTCTGATGATCAATTTGTGCGCAAGCACAATGTAAATGTTTGTGATTTCCCTATTTATACTTTAGCAACTATCAGCAAGGAGACTTTTGCATGAATCATGGCACCGATTTCAGCCGCAGAGATTTCATCAAAATATCGTCCCTTTTTCTTGCCGGATCAGCCGCACTCTCTACTTTGCCAAGTGGCATTGTGTCGGGATTGGGCAGTAATCCAATTGAAGGAAAAGGTGAAAAGATTGTTTACTCGTTCTGCGAGCACTGTTTCTGGCGTTGCGGTATAGCCGTACATGTCAGTGATGGTAAGGTTACCAAAATTACCGGCTCCGAACACCACCCTCTCAGCAACGGCAGATTATGCCCGCGCGGCACAGGCGGCACCGGTTTGCTCTACGACCCCGACCGACTGGCTCATCCCTTGATTCGTGAGCGAAAAGGTGGCAAACAGTATTACCGCAAAGCATCATGGGATGAAGCGATTACTGCGGTTGCCGGTGGATTGTACAAAATCCATGAGCAGTATGGACCAGCCTCAATTGCTATGCTCCACCATGGTTTTGGTGTATCGTTTTTCAAGAAGATGTTTTCTGAAATTGGCGTCAACAAAATTGCCAAACCATCGTACGATTTATGCTGCGGTCCAGCAAGACAAGCTACGGTGCTTACCTACGGCTACCCAAGTGATACGCCTGAAGGGTTCGACATAAAGAACAGCAAGTACATGATGTTCTTCGGCACGCACTTCGGCGAAAATATGCACAACACTGCGGTTCAGGAGATTTCGGAAGGAATTCGCCGAGGCGCGAAAATCGTCGTGTTTGATCCACGTTTTTCAACGCTTGCCGGCAAAGCTGAGCACTGGTTGCCGATTAAACCAGCGACCGATATTGCCATGATGCAGGCAATCATGCATGTCCTGATCAGCGAAAATCGCTACGATAAAGCGTTTGTAGAGCAGCACACGGTTGGTTTTAGTGAACTTTGGGATGAAGTGCGTGAAATGACGCCGGAAAAGGCTGCCGCGATAACCGATATTTCTGCGGATGCTATCAGAACAGTTGCACGCGAATTTGCTTTCCATGCTCCGGCAGCTTTTGTGCACACCGGAAGACGAACCAACTGGTACGGCGACGCAATGCAGCGAATCAGGGCTATCCAGATTCTTAATGCCCTTGTTGGTAACTTTAAGATGCCTGGTGGCGTTGTTGCATTCCAGAAATTCCCATTGGTTCAGCCACCTGCCGCACATGAGCATCCCGCTTATGAGAAAGAGGTGTACAGTAAATATCCGTTCTTCCCGCAGGATGAACCATCAAACACTATTGCTTCACACGAAATTGTACAGCAAGCCATTACTGGAGAGGTGAAAGCGCTCTTAATTTACGGCGTTAATCTTACTGAAACAATGACGCTGGGACGCCAGGCAGCACTTGATGCTTTACAGAAAGTTGATTTTTCAGTTGCTGTTGATGTATTGCCTGCCGAGGTGACTGGTTATGTTGATGTGGTTCTGCCAGAGTGTACCTATCTGGAACGTTATGATGATCTCGACAACGGTCGTGCTTTCCGCACTCCATTCGTCGCACTTCGCCAACCTGCTGTTGCACCAATGTTCGACTCAAAACCGGGCAGTGAAATTGCGCGAATGATTACTGATAAGTGGGGCTTGCACGGCGTTTTTGCTCCAACCGTTGAAGCTGGACTCGACAAAAAGCTGAAACTTGTTGGGAGTTCACTTGAGGAGATTAAAAAGAGAGGCGTTCTGGTCATGCCGGAAACCGATCTTTACCGCAAACAGGGTGAACCACTTAACCTGAACACACCAAGTGGAAAGGTGGAACTAGCTTCAGCGCAGCTCAAGGCTGGCGGATTTGATGCGGTACCAAAATACACTCCACATCCAGAAGCACCGGCTGGCTATTACCGCATGTTAACCGGACGCAAACCGATGCTCACCTTTGGACGTACTGCCAATAACCGTTTTCTCGGCGACCTTGCTACCGCTCAAGAGAATGAAGTGTGGGTCAATACAACAATTGCAGCACAGCATCAGTTAACCAATGGCGACTATGTGCATTTGAAAAATCAGGCGGGCATTGTTTCTGATTTTCCGGTCAAAGTTAAAGTAACCCAGCGGATTCGCAAAGATGCAGTCTATATGGTACACGGTTTTGGGCACACCTCAAAACAGCTCACATGGGCATATAAAAGAGGTGCATCACACAATCAGTTGATCTCAAAAACGGATATTGACCCAATAATGGGCGCTGTAGGTTTTCAGAACAATTTTGTGACATTCGTCAAGGAGGCTTAAACAGTGAGTGAAAAGAAAAAGAACTACGGGATGATTATCGACACCCGTGTCTGCGTTGGCTGTTCGGCATGTGTTTACGCCTGTAAAGCGGAAAACGGTGTCCCCGAAGGCTATTGCCGCGACTGGGTGGTTCAGGAAACCAACGGCGAATTCCCGAAACTGGCAATGGAAAATCGTTCGGAGCGCTGTCAGCATTGCGACAATGCACCATGCGTTACCTATTGCCCGACGGGAGCATCGCACTACGATGAAAACGGTACCGTACAAATTAACCGTTCAATCTGCACTGGCTGTAAAGCCTGTATGGCTGCATGCCCTTACGATGCGCGTTACGTGCATCCCGAAGGATTTGTTGATAAATGCAGCCTCTGCAAACATCGTATCGAAAAAGGGCTGAAAACAGCCTGCGTCTCTCTTTGCCCGACGGAGAGCCTTCATCTGGTCGATTTCGATACTATGACCGCTGAAGATAAAGCAATGCTGAGTGGCAAAGATGTTTACCGCCAGAAAGAACACGCTGGCACTGAACCAAGCCTCTACTGGATTTCCGCAAGAAACAAACCCGGAGCGTAATTATGATTGAAGGCGTTAACGAAATTATTTCGACAAAACTCAACCCGAATGTTCTGCCCCATCTACACATCTGGGAGTGGCACATTCCGCTCTATCTCTTTCTTGGAGGTATAGCCGGTGGTCTCTTGCTGATCACCTCTGTAATGATCGTTATGAGACGTCACTTTGGCATTGGACCAAAAGACGAAGGTGATGGATGCCCTTGCGGCGCTGTCAGAATTGGCTCAATTCTTTCGCCAGCACTGCTTGGCGTGGGTATGCTCTTTCTATTTCTCGATCTTGCGCACAAGCTTTATGTCTGGGCATTTTACACCACCATTCAACCAACCTCACCGATGTCGGCTGGTAGCTGGATTCTTATTGCGTTTTTCCCGCTTGCCGTATTACAAGCAATGGTGGTCAATCGTAAATATCTCGACAAGCTGAACATTGATCTGCTCAACAAGCTGATCAAGTGGACAGATGACCACCTGCTGAAGGTTGCGCTGCTGAATGCTCACATTGGTGTTGGTATTGGTATTTACACCGGCATGCTGCTCTCCTTCTTCTCTGCTCGCCCACTCTGGTCAAGCTCGATTCTTGGAATGCTGTTCTTGATTTCAGGTATCTCAAGTGCCGCCGCGTTGATGTTACTGCTTGCACCAAAAGATGAAAAGCACATTTACAGCCGTATTGATGCAAACGCAATCTGGGTTGAGCTAGTTATTGTAGGTCTCTTCATACTCGGTGGTGTAACCGGAACAGCAAACAGCCACGGTGCCATGATGCACCTGATCAACGGCGACGAACTCATGGCTGGTATGCCCTATATGTACTGGTTCTGGGGCGTGTTTGTGGTAACAGGATTGCTTATTCCGCTCTTGGTTGAGTTCCTTGAAAATGCCGGATTTCATCTCCACCTGCCACCAATTGCACCAATACTGGTCTTAGTTGGAGGTCTTGTGCTACGGTTTCTGATTGTTTTTGCAGGACAGACTTACCACACGTTTATGTAAGGTATCTTGTTGAAAAATAGTACATAAGCATTTTTATAGATGATCCTCGTAACTCTTTGCTACGGGGATCGTCTATTTTTTTATACATTCCTCCACACAGCTACGCGCGCGAGCTTGTGAAACGTTAACATATAATACAACCCTATGAATCAGATTATTTTTCAGGAAAAATACCCTATCTATACGCTCGAATTAAACAAGAGCGAAACCACCTGCACAAACCTTGATGACATTGTAACTCATTTCAAAACAATGATTGAACAAACTCCAGTAGTTCAATTCATTGGGGTATTTGACCATTATAACCATACCAAAAACACTGAGGATGGTTTTATTGATCCAAAAATTAAAGATGCACGCAATATTCTTTTCTGCTTTGGCAAGGATATCAAAGATCCTGTAATGCTTGCACTCCGTCCCCGCTCAATGGGTTTGGTAGAGCTTGAAAACTCTTTTATGATTGCATTTATGGAAACACCAAATCCAGTAGCCAATACCGCCATGGAAGCTTGGTCAAAAGCACTGAAAAACGCGTAACGCCTTCCCTTTGCTCAAGGCGACATGGTTGATATTCCAGCACATGTCGCCTTGAAAACTCTCCTCCCTTTATAAAAATTTTTTTGATGATCGACCTGAAATTATTAGCTTATGCTTATAATTAATCGTGGTTGTGCAATTGCAATATTCTTCTTGAAGTTTTTTTTACCACTCTATTTTCTTCATTAATCACTATACCGGAGACAAAACCAATGTCGTTATTCAATAAAAAAATGTCGATGCTTTTGTGTGCGACTGCACTGATGTTCCCAGCAAAAACCATGCAGGCAACGTCGTCATCAGTACCTGCATCTACTAACACGTCAACAAGCACTGTTGTTGTTCCACCTGTCGATAACACGAAAGGCTTTTTCGTTATTCTCACCGACGGTAATGCCATGACTCAGATGATGGCGTTTGCGCTTGCAACCCAAACCCTCGAACAGGGCAAATCGCTGCAGATTTTGCTGTGTGGTGAGGCTGGAAAACTTGCTGTAAAGAACAGTGCGCAGACCATGCTCAAGCCGGTCAACAAATCACCCCAGATGATGCTTGCCAGCTTGATGTCGCGTGGTGTAAAAGTTGAAGTATGTCCGCTCTTTTTGCCAAACGCCAACATGACAGAAGCAAACTTGATTACGGGTGTTACTGTTGCAAAACCACCGGTTATAGCACAGCAGATGAGAGCTGATGGCATTAAACTGTTTACATTTTAAAATGCTTTTGTTCAGGAGCGAGTTGCCAATTTCGATGCGTGACATCAAAGGGGAAGATTAAGCTCTTCCCCTTTGATGTTGTATGGGCGAAAGGTTGTATCGATATGAAGCGCGAAGTCGTCGAAAGAGTGCACGTTAAAACATGGAGTGCTCGCCCAACTCTTGCCCTGCCAATCCCTCGTTCAGTACCCGTTTATAGAAATCGCGCAAGGTGTCAGTGCCATACGATGGCGTTATGCTTGCATCATATTTTCCTGTTTTGGGATTCAGTACCAGCATGGATTCTGAACAATAATATTTCCCGATACGGGCAAATTCAGCTTTATCTTCAAGCTTTGGGAAAATTTTTGCGAGCAGTGTCATGATGGGAATAATCACATCAAACATCTGGATGGGCATTTTTTTGAACTTTGGTGGACGCCCAAGCAGCTCAAAAATCATTTCGCCCTGTTCAATGGGTGTAATTGGTTTGCCGGGACCACCTATTGGCAAAATTTTATTGCGCATGGCAGGATTGTCGAGGCAATTGACGATGTAGCTTGCAAGATCGGCTTCGCTGATAGGCGTGCATGCCGTTAATCTGCCATCGCCAAACATGACGTAGGGTTTGCCATTTTTCACCGCCTCCACCTGACCGGCAATCGACTTGAAAAACGCGGTAGGGCGAACAATCGACCACGTCAAACCCGACTCTTGCAGCTCCTTTTCAAATTTCAATTTTGCCCGCTGAAACTCCAGCATCGGTTTTTGGACGCATATAGCCGACAGAAGCACAAAGTGCGTTGCACCAGCCGCCTTGCCTGCATCAAGCGCATTGCGCGTTGCCTGATAGTCGATGTTCCACGAATCTTTCACTCCCCCATTGCGCGAGGTGAGGCAGGAGACCACCACATCAACATGTTCGCCCTTAATACCATTTTTCATCAGCGAATCCATGCTGCTCACATCGCCAAAACGCACTTCGGAGCCACGCAACTGCTTGCGCACCTCATCAGCCGTTGTTTGAGCGCCAATACCCGAGCGCTCGCGAACAAAGCTCACCACATCATAGCCTCTGGCAACAAGTTCAAGCACAACAAACTTGCCGATATAACCAGTTGCCCCAACAACAAAAACACGTTTTTTCACCACTAAAAGATAATTACAGTTTCACTACTAAAAGCCTGTGCCAACACCTGTCATATTTTTGGCAGAACAAAACAGATGCTGGCGAAAAAAGAATAGCGGAAAATACAGGTTCTTCGTGCCGTTATCAAATGAATCAACACGAGATGATACCGCTATAGCCAAGCTGAAGTGATTGAATAAGGGACTTGGTGGAAACCGGAATGCCGTTTATTTTATCTTCAAAAAGCAACAGAGCTTCGGCGAATATATCCCATAGAGATTTAAAATTGGCATCAGCACAAAGGGCGTAAAATACCATAGAGGAAAGCTCAAATCCGAAGGAATTATTCGGCACATTGGAGCTACAAAAACAGGCTATTGGGAAATCGTAACACAATGAAAAAAATTCTTGTTGGTATTTCGGGCGGTGTTGATTCCGCTGTAGCAGCTTGCTTGCTCGTGAAGCATGGCTATGAGGTAACAGGCCTGAACATCAGGGTGCTCGACTTATGCGATGATTCACCTTCGATTCAGCCGTCACCGATGGTGATCAGCGATCATCCCGATTTTCAGATTCCCGTTTATACGCTCAACCTGAGCCGCAAATTCAGAGATAATGTTATCGCTTACTTTCAGAATGATTATTTATGCGGCAGAACGCCAAATCCCTGTATGGTTTGCAATAAGCAGATCAA
>CAIQSY010000164.1 GCA_903874585.1 uncultured Chlorobiaceae bacterium
ATTTCATCAGCGTGGATTTTGCTGGCGGCAGCGTTCATTTTTGCAAAGAGATCTTCAATGGTGTCGGCTTCAAAGTTTTCATCATACACCTTTTTCATGCGTGCCGCAGCAAAAAAGAGATTGACTGCTGTGGGGCGTGAAGCTTCAACTTCAGCGACCAAGTTTTTAAAGAAAGCGGGAAACTCCTCTTTAGTACCTTTAAAGCTGTTGATGCCAAGCATGATGGTGTAAGCAGCCACAACGCCAATAAGCGGTGCGCCGCGCACGGCAAGCGTCTTGATTGCCTCAATGGCTTCTTTGTAATCTTTTGTTGCAACGTACTTCTCCTGAAGTGGTAGAAAACGCTGGTCGATGTAGTGAAGCGTTTTGTCTTTAAATGATATAGCGTCTATCATAATGCGTTCAGGCGATTAAAGGTTGGCAACAATTGCTTTGAAAATTGAGGTCATTTTTGGTTCAGCATGGTTTGATACTTCGATTATCTCTTCGATGCTGACCGCTTTGAGGCAGTCGGGGAAGCATTCGTCGGTGATGATTGACATACCGAACACCTCGGTTCCCTGATGAACAGCGGCAATCACTTCAGGCACGGTTGACATACCAACAACATCAGCGCCAAGGATGCGCAACATGCGATATTCAGCACGGGTTTCAAGGCATGGTCCTGAGAGCGCAACATAAACACCCCGTTGCAGTTTAATTTTCTGGTTCAGCGCAACCTCTTCGGCAAGCGCAAGAATGCGTGGCGAATAAGGTGCGCAAAGGTCTGGAAAGCGTGAGCCGATTTCAGGATCGTTCGGACCAATCAGCGGGTTGCCGCCAAGCAGGTTGATGTGGTCGTCAATCAGCATAATGTCGCCTTTGCTGAAGCCTGGGTTCAAGCCGCCGCAAGCGTTGGTGATACCGAGCGTTTTGACGCCGAGATGCTTCATCACTCTGATTGGGAAAACAATCTGGTGCATGGAGTAGCCTTCGTAGAAGTGGAAGCGTCCCTGCATTGCTACAACGTTTTTGCCCGACAGCTTACCAAAAATCAGTTTGCCGTGGTGAGTCTCAACGGTCGAGACAGGAAAGTTCGGAATATCACGGTAGTCAAGGGAAAATTCAATATCAATCTCTTTGACAAGCGCGCCAAGGCCTGTTCCCAGCACGATTCCAACAGGATAATCGGCGGATGTTTTTTTTCTGATAAAGGCTACGGCTTCCTGGATTTTTTCCTGCTGTGCTATCATGGTTGGGTTGTTTTACAGGTTAATTGATAAAGTGTTACAAAATTTCTGTTTGCTTTGGATAGAACCATGTCAGCGCCAGCTAAAAATTGCTGAGCCGACACGAATCATGGTTGCTCCTTCGTGAATCGCGGCTTCAAAATCGCCGCTCATTCCCATCGAGAGTTCAGTAAGCTTTGATGGATCGGGTGCGATTACCCTGAGTGAGTCGAGCAGCTCACGAAGCTGGCGGAACTCGCGCCGAGCCGCGACGCTGTCGTACGAGGCAATGGTCATCAGCCCACGCAGTGTTATGTTTGGAAGATGAAAAAGCGCAGCAGCTTCCGACAGCACGCCGTCTGGAGACATGCCATATTTTGATGTTTCGCCAGAGGTGTTAACTTCAAGCAGATAATCGACATGCAGGTTGTGCTGCACTGCCCGTTTTGAAAGCTCTTCAGCCGTCGAAAGCTTGTCGATGCCGTGGATGAGGCTCACCTTACCGATAATCGAGCGCACTTTGTTGGACTGAAGATGGCCGATAAAATGCCACTCTATCGGGCACTGATCCAGCAGGGGATCATCGTACTTGTCGAGGAACTCCTGGACGTAGCTTTCGCCAAACTCAATCTGCCCGGCATCGAACGCCTCACGCACAAGCTCTGCTGGTTTGGTTTTGGAAACAGCAATCAGCCGCACACTGGCGGGATCTCTGCCCGCTTCACGGCAGGCAGCGTTGATCTGTTCCCGTATTGCCTCAATATTGGATGCAATGCTCTCCATAGCGTGTTATTAAACCGTAGCTACAGGAACGATAGTCGTAATAATCACAGGGTCAAGCGGATTGTCGTTGCGGTCGGTCTTCACAACTGCAATTTTTTCGACTACATCCATGCCCGACTCCACTACGCCAAACACCGTATATTCTCCGTTAAGAAAGCCGTTGTCTTTGTGATTGATATAGAATTGGCTGCCCGATGAGGCTTTCTGCGGATTATTGTCTCTTGCTGCTGCGAGTGTTCCCTTTTTGTTCGGATGCTTGATCTCTGCAGGAATGCGCTCCGATGGACCGCCGGTGCCGTGCATGGTGCGCTTCTCTTCAAAGCGTGAAAGTGGATCGCCAGTCTGAATCATGAAGCCTTCAATAACGCGGTGAAAGCGAATGCCGTCGTAATATTTTTCACCAATAAGCTTGATGAAGTTATCGCGATGCAGTGGAGTGTCGTCGTAAAGGCTGATGGTAATGTCGCCCAGGGTGGTTTTGAGAGTAAACTGTTCAGGCATGAGATTAAGGTGGTTGTGATTAAAGGTTACCGGAAATTTGCCAGAGCGCACGCTGAGATAAAGCTGCTCCCGTTGAGCCCGGGTACTCTGCGACTATTTTTTTATACAACTCGCTTGCTTTTGCCAGCTCTTTAAGCTGACGATGGCTATTGGCTGCTTGCGTAAGATATTGTGCTTTCAGGGCGCTGTTCTCAGCTTTTGTTGCAGCATTCTGATATTGCTCCGAAGCTTGTTGAAATTGATTGGTATTAAAAAGGCAGTCACCGGCACCAGCCAGCGCGGCTGCAGCAAGGTCGTCATTAGCGATTGCTACTGCCTTGAAAATAGGGAGAGCTTTGCTGTACTTTTTATTACTGTAATAGGCGTTGGCAAGCAGCAGATTCGCCATGTTGCCACTTGGTGTGCCGGTGTATTTACCGGCATAGTCATCAGCAATTTTTTTCAATCCTGCAATGCTGCCTTTACCGTTAATGGCGGTATAAATATCGCCCTGATCAAGCGCCGGCGCAATTCTTGAAAGCTGAAGCGCCGCCTCCTGTTCCTGCGTTTTCTGGTAACGCATCCAGAAAAATGTTCCAGCTCCAGCAGAGAATGCAATGATCAGCAGAGTGACAACTGCAGTTTTATATTTCATAACGAGATAAAGAAAATTCTCTTCGCTCGATGGCTTGACGCTCTGTTCCATAAGGTCTTTTTCCGAATTATCAGCTTCTGTTGTGAATGGCTCTCAACCTAAGCAAGTTTGTTTGAATTTCAAAATAGGGTAATCGCGAACTATCGTGATTGAATTGTTGCTGTTTGATGCCCCCGCCGGTTACTGAAGCATCGGTATGTTAAAGAGCGTGGCGGCATTTTTTGCAATGTGTCTTGCCGTCTTTTCCAGCGGCATCTCTCGAAGTATGGCAATGGTTTCTGTGACTTTGCGGACGTATGCAGGTTCGTTCCGCTTTCCACGCCACGGTACCGGTGCAAGGTAAGGCGCATCAGTCTCCGTAAGCAAATCATCCAGCGATACGGTTCTTACAACATCGGGCAAGAGTGATTTTTTATAGGTGATGGTGCCCGGAATGGAGAGTTTGAAGCCTCTTTTGATGCACTCTTGCGCAATCTCCGTGTCGCCCGAAAAGCAGTGCATCACGCCTCGCATGGCGGAGTGGCGCTCTTCGTCGAGAAGACGCAGTGTGTCCTCCCAAGCGTCGCGGCAATGGATAACGACCGGTAAATCGAGCGTTTGTGCTATTTTCAGCATCTCCCGAAAGGCGTTCTGCTGCGCTGTTGCGTTGTAGTCGGGATAGTGGTAGTCGAGCCCGATTTCACCAATGGCAACCACTTTTGGCGCTGTTGCAAGGGCGGTCAGCGCTGCAAAAGTGCTGTCGTCAATTGGCTTTATAGCTTCATGCGGGTGCAGCCCGACATTGGCATAAATAAAGTCCCATTCACTGGCAAGCGCAATCGATTTTTGGCTTGTCACCACATCAACCCCAGGGTCAATCAGCAAGCTAACGCCCGCCTCTTTCAAGCGAGCGATAACATCGTTTCGATCATCATCAAACTCTGGAAACGAGAGATGGCAGTGGGTATCAACGAACATTGGTGGTTATAGCCTGACACTGGTCAGGGAAGATGGCGTTATGAAAAACAAGCAACAGGCAAGCGCCAATGGTGATGGCGGAATCGGCAACATTGAAAATAGGCCAGAGTGAAAAGTAGCTGCCGAAAAGGTACCCATTATAAATATTGAAATAGATGAAATCCACCACATGGCCGAGCGTGATGCGATCAATCATATTACCAATACCGCCTCCTGTAATGAGGGCGAATGCCACAAGAAACATCGCGCTGCGTTTTTTCGATGCAATAACATACCAGAGCACAGCAGTCGTAATGAGTCCGGTCAACAGGAGCAGTACAAGCGGCGGCGCCAACTCAAGCCCAAAGGCAATGCCTCTGTTTTCTGCATAAGTGAACGAGAAAAAATCGGGGATGATTGGCATGCTTTGCGCTTTATTTTTCAGGAACTCTACCGCCAGCTTTTTAGTGAACTGATCTGCTGCAATAACGAGCACAATCAGGGAGAAAAACCATTTCATGAAATCAGATCTCTTGTTGTTGAATCTCGTGCAGCACTTTTGTTCTTACGCTCTCAACTGGCATGGTCATTCCTGTCCATAACGTAAAGGCGTGTTCCGCCTGACCAAGCAGCATCTCAATGCCCGATATGGTTGTTGCGCCAGCGCAACTTGCAGTGTACAGCAGAGTCGTTTTGAGAGGATTATAAACCATATCATAGAAAATCTGATCGGCATTCAGCAGAGCGCTTTTCAAGGGAAGAATACATTCGCGTTCTCTCCCTTTTGTGCCAAGTGGCGTTGCATTAATAACAACACAGCAATCGCGGATACGCTCAAGCTGCTGCTGCTCGATAATGGTGATCAGCGTTTTGCTGTGGTATCCGCTCTCCTCAAGCTGCCGCCTCGCTTTTGCGGTGTCGCGCACGAACAGCAGAATCTCACTCGGTGCAAAATAGCGATTGAACGCCTCAATTGCTGCAAGTGCAGCACCGCCGGCACCAAACAGCGCAACAGTTTCTCCTGCAATGCGCTCTTTATAGGGGAAAAGGGGAGTCGCAAATCCAATAATATCGGTATTGTGCCCGATAAGTCGTCCATTGTCATTCACAATAGCATTGACTGCCTGTATGGTTGCTGCCTCTTCCGAGAGTTCATCAAGAAAAGGTACGACCGTTTGCTTGTACGGAATGGTAACGCTGAATCCTCCCAAGCCAAGGGCTTTAGCGCCTTGCAGCGCATCGCCAACCAAGTCGGGAGATGGTATGTTGAACACCGTGTAGTGGCAGGGCAGCCGCAGCTCTTGAAACGCCGTATTGTGAATGAGTGGTGAGTATGAATAGTCAACAGCGCGACCCAGCAGCGCAAAAATTTTTGTTGCTTGCATCATGAAATTCCGAGCATTCGTCTGACGGCATCCTGCTGATAAAGTTCTGGAAATGTGCTTTGAAAGAGCTCTTTTTTATCGGGATCAATTTTGAAGGCTTTGCTGAGCGCTTTGAGCGTGCTGAGTTTATCGCCCATCGCAAAATAGGTGGCAGCAATTTCAAAGTGGGCATCAGCGGATAGCGGCTGCAGTTTCAATGACTGGTGCAGCGCGTCCATTGATGAATTGATCAAGCCAGCTTCGCGCAGAACAATAGCAAAATCAACCCAAATCTGGGGGTTATCCGGTTCCAGCAGAATGATGTCCTGATAGGTGGCAATTGAACGTTCAAGTTCATCGATGTTGTACTCAATCTCCGCCTTCAGCAGCAGAAATTCAACGTTTTCAGAGGAGCATTTCAGCGACTCAAGTGTTGCTTGATAAGCTTCATCGTACTCTTCAAGCGCCTCGTGGCAGCAAGCCATGGCAAACCACGCATCAGCAAAGTCGTCGCTGATCTCGAGACAGTGCTGATAGCAGGGAATTGCCTCGGTATAGCGCTCAAGCTCTTCGTATGCTATGCCGAGATTGTAGAGAGCATTGATATCATCCGGCTCATATTCGAGCGTTTTGAGGTAGCTTTCGGCCGCTTCATCAATACGCCCGGTAATTGCCAGAACGTTGGCGCGGTTGTACCACGCTGAACTGAAATCCTCCGAAATCGCAAGTGCAAAATCGTATGAATCAAGTGCATCATCGTAATGCTTCATTTTGCTCAGCACAAGCCCGTTGTTGTACCATGCGTTGATGTTGTACGGGTCTAAATCCACAGCTTTGCGGTAGCATTCGGTGCTCTCCTCAAGCTGACCGAGCACATCTTTGCAGTAGCCAAGTTCATACCACGCATCAGCAAACTCTTCATCAAGCTCCAGCGCCTCATCAAAATCAGCAACAGCCTCTTCATGGCGTTCAAGCCGCTGCAGAATAATGCCACGATAATAGTGATACTCTTTTTCCAGGGAGAGATCAATCATGGTATCATCAATCTCTTCAAGAGCCTGTTCAAAATTGCCGATGTTGAAGTAACCAAGGGCGAGGTTCAGGCGCATTTCGCCATCAGACGGGCTGAAGACAACCGCTTTAAGAAACGCTTCAAGTGCCTCATCAAAATAGCCGTTCAGCGTCAAACTGTTACCGAGGAAAAACCATGATTCAGTGTTGCAGGGCGCAATTTCCGAAAGGCGGCGAGCGACGGCAAGCGCTTCAAGCAGAAAGCCATCATCATTATACTGGGCAATACGATCAAGAAGTTCGTCTGCATCGAATATTGTATCAAGACCGTCAAGGTCAGGCAGCTCTTTTCCAGACGATTTCATTGGATCCGAATGATTATCGTCAAAAAAATTGAACATATCCATAAACGCGTCATCAAGAGTTTCTCAGTCGTACATCTTCAAATTATCATCGTTAAATATAACAGAATTTTATTAGAAAAATATTCAGAAGCTCAGCCGATGCCTTTAAGGATGCGTTTATGGATGTCTTTAAGGATGGTAAAAACGGTGGATAGCATCGGCGTTGTGTGCGCTTGTTACAGCCAGCAGCTCTTGGAGTGAGGCTTGTGCAACACCGTCAATCGAACCAAATTTTTCGAGTAATTTGAAGGCTGTTTTTTCACCAATACCGGCAATTGTTGTCAGCTCAGTTTGCAAGGTTCTTTCCGATCGCAGCTTGCGGTGATAGGTTATGGCAAAGCGGTGTGCTTCGTCGCGAAGTTGCTGAAGAAGCTTGAGCGCTGGTGATGTTTTTGGCAGGTTGAAGGGGTCGGATGAGTGCGGTGTAAAAATCTCCTCAATGCGTTTTGCAAGCCCGATGACAGGAATCGAGAGTCCGAGAGCGTTCAGCGTTTGAAACGCGATGTTGACCTGTCCTTTGCCGCCATCAACCACAATAAGATCAGGCAGGGGAAGCTCTGTGGCAAGTGAGCCGCCATATCGCCGCTGAAGAACTTCATTCATGGCGGCGTAGTCGTCCGAACCCTCAAATGTGCGGAGCTTGAATTTCCGGTAATCTGACTTTTTCGGTTTGCCTTTTTCAAAGCAGACCATCGAACTGACGTAATCCGTTCCTTGAAAGTGTGAGTTGTCGAAGCACTCGATGCGTTGCGGCAACGTTGGCAGATGCAGCAGCTCCTTGAGCGCCGTCAAACCAAAGTGTTCGCGTACAGCTTCGCCGCGTTTTTGCTTCTGGATGAGATACTCTTCGAGATGGTGGCGGGCATTCTGCCGGCACATCTCCACCAGATGCGCCTTTTCGCCAATTTGCGGCACCACAAAGCGGATGCTTTTTTTCTCCTCTTTCTCGGCAATAAAGGCGCGAAGAATCTCCTCTTCATCGGCGCTTATCGGTTCTTGCAGCAAAATTTCATCGGGCACGACATCCAGTGTTTCGAGATAGTACTTTTCCAGCGCTTTAAGCTGCAAACCCGACACGTTTTCGCCCTCGGTGTTGTTCATATAGATGCGCTGCGAGCCGAGTAGCTTGCCTTCGCGTATCTTGAAGACGACGCAACAGCCATCATCGTCGCCAGCGGCAACGGCAAACACATCGCGATCGAGTCCGTCGCCAGCTACAAC